>NZ_JAEUFG010000039.1 GCF_018588585.1 Bacillus sp. SM2101 | reverse complement strand
CCCTATGGAATATAGAGCTAAAGCCGCTTAAGTGACTTTTTATTATTTCCGCTGTCTACTAGACAGGGGGCAGTTCAATATTTAAGACATCCTCTTTGTTATTTTAATAGATCTAAGCTTAATCACACAAAATCACATAAACATCCCATAGAATCCACACACAATTTTAGTTTAATATTAATACAGTGTTAATGAACTTTTTCATAACCCACCTCTTTTCTTTTAGGCACACTTACTCTCTAGTGTGTCTTTTTTTTCGGTTTTGAATTGAACAATCTTCAAGGAATAGTAAAGGCCGATTATGATTTAATTCTCATAGTGCAGAAGTTTTTTCAAAACTAGGTGATTATTTATATGTTGTTCTATCAACAGGTTGTCCTGTTATTTATTAACCTAAAAAATGATTTCCTATCCCTACTATATAGTTTTATTGTTTTACACTTATTCTGATACGAACAAGCAAAGAGGAGTAATTCAGTTTTTCTTATCCTAATCCTTTAAAAGTTTCTCACTCTCAAATGATATTTACCTCCTATATTACCATTAGGAGTATACACCTTTATTTTATACTCACCTGACCCATATTGATTCAAATCTACAGAATATAGTCTTTCCTGTGAGCCAGCAGTTATTGATTCCCCAATTAAACTTCCATCGGGAGCATATACTTTGTACTTATAATTGTAACTATTATGTAAATTATTTAGCCAAAAATTACATTCTGATCCTTCATTTATGTCTAAATTCACGTAATATTCTACAGAGTCATCATTAAGTAATTCTTCAACACTTAGTACAGCATCCGCTATTTTTTCGACAGGTGCTGAAGCATTTCCTGCTTCATTGATATCATTTTCCAACACATATGGAATTAACAGAATACCCATCATGCACATTGCAGTAACAACACCGATTATTGGGAGTAACCTTATTTTGAATATTTTTCTGTTATTTTTTTTATTAATGTTATACTCTAACTTTTGTCTTAACTCAAATTGTTTTTCTGGATTCCATTGTATGCTTTCATCCAACGTTTTTATATGCTTAAATGAATTTTCTTTAGGAAAATTGCTCATATACATATCCACCTGCTTCTAGTTTCTGTTGAAGTTCCTTTAGCGCTCTAGATAATGTAGTTGTCACTTTACTTTCTTTCCATCCTAAAATTTCACTAGTTTCTTTAATCGATAATTCTTCTATCTTTCTAAGAATAATAACTTCTCGGTATGAAGGTTTCAGCTTTATAAGAGCTTGGTACAATTCTTTAAAATGTTCATTGATAATGATTGTATTCTCTATTGAGGGTGCAACTTCCTTCTCTTTTGAAGATGACCTCATACGCTCAACTACATTTAATTTCTTCCTTCTAAAATAATCAATAGAAATATTATGAGCAATTTGAAATAACCAGGTTTCTACTTTTTCTTGTTTTTTTAACTGATAATATGAGTTATCAACTTGCATAAAAGTTTCATGAGTTAAGTCTTGTGCAATATGGTAGTCATTAGTAAGTACAAAAATAAATTTAAAAATCCGACCACTATATAGATCATAAAGATGAAGTATATCTTTTGCGATATTATCTCTCCTCATATTCCCTCCTCCTATATTTATTTTACAAAATATTAACATAAACATTTCAAATATTCATTTGCCTTCTATCAGCATTACAAGAATTTAATATAGATAAACCTTTAAAATACTAATGAAATCAATCAAAACCATTAATATTTTGATATTCACATATAGATCCCTGCTTTATCAATTATTTGTGAAAAAGTGACAACCATCCAACACATATACATTTATGACTGATAATTTATGTGTAACAAAGATCAACTGTGATTTGCGAATAAGCTTGAAATGAACTTTTTTGGGGAGGTTTACAGCTAGGTAAAATGTAAAACACCATTATCATAATGTCTCATAAAAAATAGCTGTTATCTTTTTTGAGTAGTTATTAGTTCTGAAATCCATTAACTCCCATTCTGAATTTAACTCTTTCAGTATAGTTACAGTTTCAAATTATTAAAGAGATATACAACAGTTTTTAACCTTCTGTTTACCACTAACCTCCTTAAACATTTCATTTCTCGTTGATGAAACAATGCGTGAAAATCTATCTTAATGTTAGTACGGAAAATAATTTTCGACAAAGCAAAGTTATAAAACTAATATTTACAGTTGTTTAAGCTCTAGCAGGTTTGTATAACTATAAATACTATTTGAGAATATAGTTATTATATGAAGAGTAGGGAAATCTAAGTTGTATATTCTTCAAACAGTTTGTTTTGATATGTACATAATAATATTAATGAAAAGTTGTTATTTACAACAAACGTGTTAGTTAGTTTTTAACTTCAGCAAAGCTCTGTTAACAAGTATAGTGATCTTAAGATCCACAAATACCCAATATGGTTGCATAGCGTTATCACTGATTCTTAATATAATATAAAAAAGCCCCTGCTCCAAAAGTAGGGGCTAATGTGAAGTGAAGCAATCCCATCCATTTTAAATTATGTTCCCCTATCCTTTTTGGTGTGGGCCAGACAAAAAAATAAAAATAGCTATGATCAAATCAGCAATAATTTCCTAATGATATTGCTCTTGTTGCTAAGCGTGTTTTTAATAAGGTTCTTTTCATAAACTTAATTGCAATTGAGACTAAGTTAGAACAGCAATAGATAATTTTATGAAATTGACCTACGAGATAAAGTACCACGAATCCTTGGCTTATACCTAGTTATTTCTTTGTTTAAAAGCAACACATAAACAACCTTTAGTAGACATCACAAGGGTTTTCTGTTTTCCCACCGCAATTACCTGATGCTTCGACATTACCTGCACTGAAAGGTGCTAATAATCCGAATATCATAACAAGCGTAATTAGTTTTTTCAACAGTCACACCTCCTAATTAAAATATCCTGACAATGCGAATTATAGTCATCTTCATATTAATCAGTCTCATTATATAGGGCATTTTAAAGCATCACAATAGAAATTCTCCAAAATAAGGAAATTATACTAACAAGAAGTATTATGGCAATTTATCTTACTGTGACAAATGATCTATTAAATAAAATCGTATGTAACATGATTTGAAAAATTTAACAATCTAAACTTTAGATAGTTATCAAATTACTCAACATGTGAGCCAAACAGTACCATCAATGTTAACCGGCCTCCTAATTTATCCTTTACATAATCCATGAGTAGTAAGCTCTTTTATGTCTATATCCACTTATTGAAACAAAAGAGGTTGTATGTTATCTCATGTAGAATGAGTTACTTGTAAGAAGAAACATCCAAATTAGTAAATTACTTAAAGAATTCAAAATCGATGCATATGTTTTATAACAGAATACACAAAATTAGAAATACAGCTGATATTTACAATCATCTTTCTTGAATTCACCTCCTTTATTTTGAGGCTGGGACATAAGTGGAAAACTAACTGGTTTTTATACATTAAGCAAAAATAAAACCGCACGAAATCAAGGTTTATAAATATGATTTCGTGCGGTTTCTTCATTTTAATTGGGTTTTGTCCCAGCCTCTTTGTTAAATCGACAATGAAAAATTACTAAGGCTATTATGAAACAGAGCCATATCATACTGTGCCCTTCATATAGGAATTTAATCAATATTAGTTAATCAATAAGGCATTCATTGATCTAGTATTAACAAAAGCTCCAGCGACACCCCCTTGAGATTCAACGACAGATGCCATCAGCAAAAGGTCTCCTGAAACACAAGGTAAGGAAACCGTAAAGTTTGGATTTGTGTTATGCTCTACATCGAATCGAACAGGCTGCTGTACTCCACTCACAGTATCTAATAATATGGAAGAGGCAGGAGAGTAGTTAGCTTCAGCTGATTCAAGCATTATTTGATAAGCGATTTCATATTTGTAGGGTAATTGTACGGGCTCGATACTATCTTCCATACCAACCACAAAAAAATTTGACTGAAAGAACCCATCAAGTTTCGTCTGTCTTCCATATAAATGTTCTGGTATTCTTAATCTTAGTAACTCTACCCTACTTCCGTCTAATGGGAGTTCTACAGGTCTTTCTTCTTGGGTAGAGAGAAAAACTGGAGAATTGTTCTTAGTCATTTATTCACCCCCTACATCATGTCAATTGACACACCCTATTAGAAAATAATAGTTCTCATATAAAAGAATGTCTCAAAATAGTTTATTCAGTAAAAAATACAATGTTTGGATACATCACATAGGTTGTATATGGAAATAGAGATCTATGACAGAAGAAAACGTACTGAAAAGGAGATGTTTTTAATAAATGTTCTAGTTAAGTTGAATACGAGTTAGTCCTTCGTCACTGCCATTGATATTTGGTAATCATTCAAAAGCTTATCTAACTCTTGACTACATCGAATAACCTTATCACTTGTAAGTCCCTCTCTTTCAGCTATTTCTTTCATTTCTTCTCTTTTGTTTTCAATCATTTGTAGTAAGTTAGTCATCAAACTGACTCCTTCATACCCAAAATCTACTTAATACTATAGGAGTAGTGTAAAGTATAAAAAGATTCAGAATAGTGATATGAGTCACTTAGGTAACTTAACCTACTAGAGGAATATTGACATGCATATAAATTCTTTGGTCCTTGAAATAAGGTTTGATCTAAACGTTTAATCTATTAGTAAAAAAATTTTCAAAGAGCACTTTTCAACTTACCTTATTATCCGCTAAACTACTTTTCGTTCATAAATGTTAAAACAAACATTTCAAATAGTATTAATATACAACCAATTATCTTTTAGAGTGAATAAACTGTAAGTATCCTTTAATCTAGGAGGTGTACAGAATATGTCTATAAGCTTTTATACAACCTTAGATAACACAATTATTGTTGATGAGCAACAAGGCTTTTTTTCGTGCTTTCAAGCAACTGCTGATCAAGTCCCTAGTGAAGTGACAGTGTTTTCTACATTAGCAGACCCTAACCAAGGAAAGGATATAGAGACCTTTTCTTATGATTCTGAAAGTGGACAATTTTTCCCTCTTAACTTTGATGAAAATGGAACAATAATCTTTAACTCTACCATTAATGAAGAATTATCATGTGGATTTCTTCTTATAACTTTTAAAAAAGTAGGTATTTATACAATTGAAACACAAATTGCTGAAAACAACACATTCATACCGTTATTTTCTTCCACAGACGTTTATACAGTATTAGATGCTTAAGAGTTCCCTCTTTTACGTAACCTACATTGTTCATGATAGTGCTTTCTATAATAATTTTTTGTTGTGAGAATAACGAGTTTAATGATATATGGTTTCATTAACAATTGATTTATGCAAGACTGTTTTCATAATAATTGTTGTTTTTCTATGTAGGAAATAAGCATATCATTTACACAACTAGAGTTTTTTGCATTTGCTCTTCTTCTGAAACAAAATGCCTAACACCTAAATCCATTTCTAAAATACAAATTTGATGAAAATAGCAACAAAATATATAAAAAGAGCCTTATGCAAAGATATAAATTTGAAGCTTAGCTAATAGCGATAACTTTTTTATTTTCTTAAAATTGGAAGATAGAAATTTGACTTCTTAACTTCTTTAGTAGGTCTGGTTAATATGATAAGCTAGGCCTCTTTTTTTATTTTGGCTGTCTTCTTATTCATCTAGACATCCTAATTTATCATATGTATTCAAACATCTTTTTAAATAAAAAGGTATTTATTGTAAAGAATAGAATAAATAATACAAGGAGGTGTATACATGACTGATATAAATTCACTTGAAATCCATTGCCAAGAATGTTCATTTTGGTTTCCTTCACCAGTAAAAATTTATGATAGAAGAACATATGATTTTACTATCATAATAGGTACTACAGTCACATGCCCCAAATGCAAAGGGTTAATAACCTGTAATAAAGAAAATCTTCGTTTTGATAATGGTGAGACTCTCAATATAAATATCCATTGACCAGCGTGCCTTGGTTTTTAACCACGATACTCCCATTGTGAGTACTGATTTTCGAGACAACCTGTTCAAAAAGGGCTGATATAATTGGATTTTGGTTATTCAATTGATTTTATATTTATTACTTTTTTTCTTTTGTTTTGGGTTGTCAATCTACTTGCAATGTATTGGGTTATTACAAGGGCTGTGAAAAATGGCGTTGATAAATCTATGACAAAGAAAATGATTGAAAAATTACTAGCAGAACGAGATAAGATTTAACTATTTTTAACACCTATGCTTAAACAGTGAAGGAACTTTTTGTTAGTAAGTTTTTAACCTAGTAAATAATTACTATTTGTTAGGAGTGAATCTGTTGGAGTTTTTATTTTTGATTTTATTTGCTATCCCTATCCTCTTAATTGCCTTATATGAAATAATAAAACGTGCTGTAAAAAATGGAATCGATGAATCCATGACGAGTAAACTGGTTAGACATGATATTAAAAAAAGGCACAAGTCAAATTAACCCTTAACGTAAATGTGAAACTTCTTCATGTACCCTATCCTATATCAAACACATATGTGACTATCAAAGCTGTGAATTTCATTAGTGAACATTAGAAACGATGACTCCTCTCCTACTCCTAAACGTAAATAATTAATATAAGGTTATTAATTAAGAAGCAGATGTTATAAAAAGACTAAGTAACATACTGATCTATTTAGTGATGATTTTTATGCTTGCGCTGCATTTGGTAAGCTTCTGAACATTCTTTCGGAAGGCTTTAATTGGTTCTACCTCGCAAGTGTAGGCGTTGTTCTTATTTGTTCAGGAGCAATTTATAACGGAATGTATTCTACTTTAACCTTAAATTCGAGGATGATCATTCAGAAAGAGTAATGGGTATTTATCACTTATTCTTTATAATCAGAGTAAATGTACATAATTAGCCCGACTAAAGCTAAACCAATAGAGAATTGAATTAATAAATCTACCTGTTCATCAGATAGATAAAAGAATACCAAATATGCATTATTAACTGGTTGATGATTCGATAATGATAGAGCATTTAGAGTAAATATGGTTATTAGAGATATGCCACTCAACCTAAGATAATCTTTATTTTTACTCTTTACAATACCAACAATAATGAAAATTAATACAAATAACAGAAAGAAAGCTTTCATTTTATTTCACCCTCCTATATACAAAAACACAATAGAAAACTCCTTGGCATTTTTTATTTGTATAACAATCATTAGTCTGTGTAATTCTTAACATCATCCTCTTCAAATCCAATATAGTCAGTCCAAAAACCTAAGGCCTTATTGTCCTTAAACTCTTCACATTTATTAAGGCTGTTTTTTCGCATTGATAGTTGCTTTTCGTATTAACAAGTAAACCTAGCATCTTCTCTACTGTACAACGATGAAACAATTAAAACTACCTTTTATAGTACTAAATTGATAACAATAGTAACAATGTTTACGAAAAATCCTTTATTAAAGACTTTCTTTTATTTAAAGTCGTATTTCTATTTATCATGATTACCGAAAAGCCAGCATATTTGCTGGCGCTCATTGTGGTGTAATTGCTATTGCTTGAGGATTAGTACCAACGCTAACAGTTGAGATTACAGAATGCGTTTTTACATCAATTACTGTTACTGTAGCACCGAGGTTATTCGCAACATATGCTCGTTTTCCGTCGGGTGTGAAGGTGACATCTGCTGGAAAACGACCTACTTGAACTGTCGCAATGATTGATTGTATTTTTGTATCAATAACTGTTACTTCGTCTCCGAATAAAGTAGTTACGTACACTAATTTCCCTTCTGATGTTATTGCAATATCATTTGGTAGGTCTTCGGTGTTCCCTACTGGAATTGTAGCGATTACAGAATGAGTTTTAACATCGATTACAGATACTGAACCTATGGCATTTTGGTTTCCATTTAATAAATATGCCATTTTCCCATTTGGTGTAAATACGATATTGCTTGGCATATTCTCAACTGTCACAGTAGCAATGATCGAGTGAGTATTTGTATCTATGACGGAAATATTTCCTGAAGAATTATTTGAAACATAGAGTAGTTTCCCACCCGGTACAATAGCTATAACCCTCGGAAAATCTCCAACAGGAACAGTAGCAATCACATTGTGAGTCTTTGTATCAATAACTGACACACTCCGAGATTTAGAAACAAAGACCAACTTACCATCAGGTGAAATAGCAATACTTCTTGGCTCTATTTCAACATCAACAGTAGCAATGACCGAGTGCGTCTTAGTGTCAATAACTGATACGTTACGCGAGCCAAGGTTCGTGACATACGCTAATTTACCACTGGGAGTAAAGGCGATATTATTTTGAAAGTTAGCATTATTATTTATCGGTATTGTAGCAATGATTGAATGTGTTTTGATATCTATTACAGATACAGTGCCCATAAAATCTCTATCGGTTTTCAGAACATAAGCAAATTTGCCGTCAGGAGTGATTATTATTTGGTCGATTTCCAACAAATATTGTAGCGATCACGGAATTCTTCTTAGTATCGATAGCAGACACGGTGCCATCTCCATTTGCAACATAAGCCAGTACCATTGTACCGACCTCCTTTAGTTGTTATAGTTCAGTGTATGCGCGACAGGTTTATAAATGAATTTGCGATAAAGGAAAATTTGATCGAAAATGAATAAGGTCATGCCTTTTGTACTAATTTTTTTCATCTAACTATTTGCTTCAATGATCAACAAAATAACGGTTAAGAAACATGTCAACAACTGCAAATAAATAAGTCTTATAAATATAGAAAAGTGTATAAGAAATTCAAGAGATAAATTAAGCCACGGGGACTATTAATGTAGTGACTATTACTAAATTTTGAACGAGCAATATTTTTAGCATATAGGGGTAATAGAAGTGTAGATGTACGGATTTGAATCATTAGATACTCATTGATAATCTACGAGATTGAATATGAATTTTCTCAATAAAAAGTAAATCCTTGTTTGCTGTATTATTTACCAATCCTATTTTTCTATTATGCACCCTATATAAGGTTTATAATGATGTAGGATCGAGGTGTGTTTATGATGGTCAATAATCCAGCAGGATTTTTTCAGCGTTTAGGAGCTTTAATATTAGATATTATATGTGTATACTTGCCACTTGCTATTTTCAGTCATTATCTTATTGGGATAGATCTATTACATATTGATTTTATTTTCGTCCTATATATATTTTTAGCTCCAGTACTTTGGTACGGTTACAATGTTGGAAAAAGACTATCAGGTATTAGAATTATTAAAAAGAATGGTGCTGATGTTACTTTATTCACCATGTTCATGCGAACGTTCCTTGCACAATATGTATATATTTTAACAATAGGAATTGGTTTGCTAATTAGCATATTAATGGTGTTAATTCGTAAAGATTGTCGTTCTCTTCATGACTTTATCGCAGGTACATATGTAACTAATGATAAACCAGAAAAAGTATAAAAATACCCGGGTACATGAACTTGTGCCCTCACCCAAAAAAACAATCCTATTATTGTAATTCTGTTTCTTTCTTGTCACCACCATCCCTTAGGCAGAATTTATTACTAATCAAGGTAACAATCATCTAGGTAATTTTGCTTAAATTACTATGTGAATGTTTCCACACCACACTCTTTGTTAGTGATGTAAAACTCACCGAACTTTGATGATTTGATAGCTACCTCTCTGTTATTAATACGATGAAACAATAGCAATGAGGGAACTGCAACAAATTTCCAGGTACACATCGGAAAATGAGTTTTAACTAAGTAATTTTTTTTCGTCCACGGTATGATTTTCATAGGTTCTCAAGGCATGATAATAGTTAGATCAAATATTCGTTAATATTTGCTCTATTAGGTCTATTGGAGATTTCTAAGTGTCATTAAGTGATCTGGATAATGATTAACAGGTGTAATTCCCTCTACATCTGCATTCTCCCCGATAATAAATACTTGATCGTTACTTAACCCAATATTTAAATATGCTTCTATATCTGTTAAAGCATTTCCGTAAGCAAAGTCTACTGAGCCTCCTCTATTCAATACACTTAGTAAATAGTCTTCTTTATAGCCAGCTGCGTCATTAGCAAAAGATCCTCCCGGATACGTATGTAGCAATCCAAATGGAAAGTCATAATCAATCAGCCATTTTTGTGAAACACTTGATAACCAATATGGTCTAGCAGTTAAGTAAATAATATTGTAACCTTGTTCAACATAAAATTTTACAACCTCATTAGCACCTTCATACATTTCTGCCCGATATGTCTCTGAAAAATATTCATCAGCATACTCTTTTACCGACTCAAGGTCATCAGTTGTCAACGTACCATCAATATCAAAAACAACAAATTTTTCATTTTGGTCAATGACTTTAATAAACATATTTGTAAAGGTTGCATCACCTTCAACATGTAATCTAACTAGGTGCAACCCCCTATCTAACTTTTGATCTTCAGGGATATTATATAATATTCGACCATCTGAATTAGTTTTTTCCCTACCTATCTTTCTCCAAATAGCATCGTCCTCAGCAAATGACCATAAATAAATTGAAACCCATTCGCCTTCAAGGTCTTTTCTTATATCACCATATTGGAATTTTCCTTCTATTACTTGTGGTTCAGTCGTGTTATAGATTTTGTCATAGCCATTATGATGTGGAGTATGAGTTGTTATGAAATATTGATTAAAAAAACCGTTAAACCCCTCCGGTTCAATGCTAGGAAAAGCATCTGTAGCTAAGTCAAAATATAGCTCACTAGAATTCTCTGAAGCGTATACTTGACCTTTTAGTGTAATAATGAATGGTACTAGGACGATTAATGAAAAAATGATTTTTTTCACTCTACCATATCCTTTCTATATGTTTTTTGCTTCCTACTAAACTACTCAATCGTATCATAGAATACACTACACAAACTACAGATTATTGTTAATTTTTTGTATTTTCAAAATTTGAGTAATTTGCTAATACTTATTTATAGTTTTTCCCTTTCTCCTACTCTACGAATAAGTGAGAAGAGTTTACCTATTATTCATGAACCCCTGAAGAAATAAAATTGATTATTTACAAAAAAAAGACTACTTTAAGACTTTAGTATACAAGTGAATCATTTAGTTTACTAAGTTAAACTAGGGCTGTTTCCAACCCTAGTCTCGTTTGATTATTTTCATTTATCCTTCTAAAACTCCGGTAATAATTGAATACGAAAATGGCAATTTCTTTTCTATTATGACAACTCGATCACCTATTATAATTACTTTCTCAATGTCAATAAACCCCGTAATTGCTGTTTCAGTTAGTCCTACTCCGACATCTGCTTGTGTTACATCTGTTACAATTTCAATAGTTGGTTGTCCTAATTCAACAGACATAAACTCACCTCCTTTTGTTTGATAATTTCATAGTATTCATGTATAAAAAAATAGCTTGGATACTAGTTTACGAAAACAAAAAAACCCTGCATTCAAATATACAAATGCAAAATTTTACTATACTTTTTAGTTTTAAAGCTCATTCTAAGGTACATTTTTCAACTGTACAACGTTAACACACGTATTAAACAGATTCGTATGAATGTAATTTAATAGCAACAGCAACAAACTTTTCAAAAAAATTCTAAATAAAAAACGTTATGTTTTATGATAGTTCTTTTTATTGGTGACTTTTGTTATATTTATTAAAAATTATATATAAACATAGACAAAAAAATAAGAGCCCCACGAAAAACATTACTCCACCTAGTGTAATATAAGAATATAAGTATCCCTCTTTAATGATTAAGAATTCTTCAGAATTCATACTTCCTCCCATTTTCTCTCTCAAGTATTTATTTGCAGTAACTGAACCATAATTAACACTATTCATTAAAAGAAGCAAACCCAACAATGTAAGGGATAAAGTAAAAAGCAAAAAACCGTACAAGTTCAAAAACTTCTTCATATCCTCTCTCCTTATCAATGTGTTAACAAATCAAAAAGAAACATCATAAAAGGCTGCTCTCGCATTAATTGTTGCTTTTAGTAATTCGTGCTAAACACCGGTATTTTTTCTTCACTAAAGGCTATAAAAATTAATACATATGTGACTGAAAAAAAGAACAAAGTATACGAAAGGAGCTAAATAAAAGAAATTAACAACCTGTCATTAGAGTTTGTTTTTCAATTATTCCTACCAGCTTAAGTAAGAGTTGTTGTTTCAGTTAATCATTCAAACTAATCTTGTCATATCTTTATAGTAATAATTATATAACAGAGAAGTTCGAATATGACGACAACAGTGATTGATGTGAAAACTGTGACCACTACTTTACCTGTTGTAGATCATGTTTATCTGCCCAACCTATCTTTCAATGGAAAACTCGCTAACTAAGCTAGCAATGACGAAAGAGCTGTGTCGTCTTTGATGTAAAAATTACCACTATTCTGATGAGGATATTTCCATTATTCGCCACCTTTACTCCAGATGGCAAACTGCTTGTGTAGTTGAGAGTTCCTCTTGGCTTGACAGTCATGATTATTGGAAAATTATCATTGTTATTGTCTATCAAGGTCACTACTTTTCAACAAACTAGTTAATTATAAGAAACTATATCATCCAGTCAGTGAAATACATTGTATGTTTTTAAGGATAACAGTATATTTCAACGGCTTATTTTTTGTCCACCTTTTGTCCATCTTAACCGGTTTAAACTCCAAGATTCTCCTTCAAAGTCATCTTCAGCTTTAAGAGGCGATAGATATTGTGTAAAATTAATAGAATTTTAAGATATTGTTCGTCCTCTTCTTGAGTTTCCATTTTCCAGTTAATCACTTTTATACCCTCATGGAGTGGGATACTCGGAACATTTCTGTTAAATCCCGTTTCATTACTAAATGAGTTCTCTTTGATACAACTTCAAGCTCATCAGCTGCTATGGAATGAGTTAATGAGAAAAAGCAGATACAGATGTGAAGGAGAATAAGAAAATTCCCCTTATTTCATAAACTGTTTAAGTGCAAATATCTTATCAGTAAGTTATTTATAACGTCTAATAGAAATACAAACGATCTCCCTTGAAGAATAATAATTCGTTTGAGGGTGATTTATTAAGTCAAAACTGCAGATTAGGGTGGAGGAGGGCTAGGTAACGATGGACTGATACATCTATCTATAAGCTTATAAGAATATGCACCAAAACAATCTCCTCCCCCATCACTCATGCAGGCAACTGTGATATTAGATACATTTGTATATGCAATACTTAAAGTATTGCTATTTTCCGGATCATTTGGAAGAGGGATATCTAGTACAACATCTACACCGTTTGTCGTGATAGTAACACGAAGGCCACAGGCAGAATCCTCTCCTACAGAAATTGACCCGGACAATAGTCCTCTAAAATTCCCACCAAATATCGGCATAGATTGACCACAAGTAAGGTTGATATTTCCGCTTCGCGAATCAATTTCCATCGGACAATCGCAGCAAGCTATCTTTTCCGTACTGAGCGTCTTGGTACTTCCGCAACAGGAGGATTTTGAAACATAGGCACCCATAAAAGAACCTCTTTTCATCATTTGTTTGGAGTATTGTATGCAAAGTTATATATTTTTGATTAGACGGGTAAGTAAAAATTCTTTGGTGAACTGACGTCAACAAGTAAACTGGAACGTACAGCGATCATCGTTATTTTATCTGTAACCATGTTGCCAACACAACTGAGTTTTATAAATAGGATTTAACTGACATTACACAGTTAGAGATTAATAGACACAACATCCATTATGTTGATTAACTCAAAAAGATCCCCAGATAATTCTAGGGATTAGAAAAATGAAAAAGAGAAATATGGTTATGTATAACCATATTCTAATTTATCACATAAATGTAATAATTTAGGACTATAATATTGAATTTATTATGAACTTTTCAATTTTAGGTAATTGTTATTTTAACATTAGTGCTACAGACTCTCAGACATAATTATTATTGTTTTCACACTTCAGTAATCACTCTGCCTCATAGGTATAAATACATTTCTTATATTATGTACTAGTATCTACACATAAGAGCTTTATGAGACATACTATAAATTTGATATTTATATTAATTAATTGAGAGGATGAGGAATAACATGGCTCATAATTGTACTTTTTTAAGTTTATTCACTTTAGCATTCTGTGATTCTTGTAAAGAGGATTATGATATTGCTGGTAAAGTTGAAGGTGCCATTGATAGTTTAACTAACGTTGATATTGCTAAGCAATTTGAGAGAATGCTTGAGATTAGTGATGCAACAGACGATGCAGATTGCAGATTTCTGAGTTTATTCACTTTAGTATTCTGCGACTGTAAAGAAGAAGACCCTAAACCTAAACCACCTTGGGTTAAGTAAATATATATTGTTATTCTTTACAACTGAAAGAGTACTCGAATTTGGGTATTCTTTCAGTTTGTCTAAGATTTTTATAATGATTTGAGACAAAATTTACTTTTCTTTATCGAACTATATGATAGATAAATGCAAAACTTTAACTCCTCTATTCACTAAATACAGGTAATTAAGTTGGAAATTCCTATCCGACTACAAAATATATTATTCCCAATTATTTGTGAGGAAAGATAACTAGATTTTTTATAACTTATTTCTTTACTAAACGAACATATTTTCGTATATAATAAGTACAGAGGTGATACGTTTGAAAGATCGAGGAATTATGAAATGGATGCCCGCATTTATACAACCTGAACATATGAAGATGATGAAAGAAGCAAAGGCTGATTATTATAAGGTGCAAAAGCCTGTCTTAGATGAGCATGAGATAGAGCAAATTAATAGTACAGTCCTAGAAGCTTTTGAATTTACACAGGAAGTGACTGTGACATATTTTGAGAACGGGGCTTTTAAGCCATGTATGGGATATATTCATTTTATAGATCAATTCCACAGGCATATTAGAGTAACCGATAAATTCGATGAAATACATATAATTAAATTTGAAGATATTATTAATGTACAAATAATATAACAAACATCATGATGTACCCTACAGAGTTAACACAAAAAAAACCTACCTATAATGGTATATGTTATTTTGAGTAAGGATTATCTTATTATATGGCTGTTTTCGCATTAATTGTTGCTTTTAAAAATAAGAGCACTCCAGCTCAATACTGGAGTGTACTCATATTTGTTACCCAAATAAACACCTTGCAACTTTAACTTCATTTTCTAATACACATGCTTCAGTTCTAATATCCACTTCAACAAAAACAAATATCTCGCATCCTTCAAACCTATCAGCTCTACATTCTGCCCTAGCTTCAACAACTCTACAGTTTTTGATTTCACAAGACTCAAATACATCAGGGATGTCTACAGTAATATTTCTCGTACAAACTGCAGGACATAATTCTCCACTAGGTGCTTGAGTTTGAACTAACACCGAAATTTGGAAAGTAGCACTTACATCTGCTGTTTTTAATCCAGTAATTGAACTATCCTCTTTGACCTCACAACAAGAATCTATAAAACATGCTCTACAATCATCTATACGAACAATTGGAAAATCATTGCATGTTTCTAAACAACAAATAATTTCTTCTTCACTCCTACATGTTCTCTCTTTTTTAACAGCTACGTTACATAATGTTATACAATCTAATTCTTCAACTGGCTCTGCTATTATTTGTGAAGGTTCACAAAATGTCACTTCTTTTCCCATAAATGTTTCCAACCCTTTCTTTTTTTTGTACACTATATAAGTATTGTTATTAACTAAAAAAGGGGATAGTTGGTTTGTACATTTTATGGAAAATCAATTAATTTACTAGTTGTTAACATGGAATA
This sequence comes from Bacillus sp. SM2101, assembly GCF_018588585.1. Classification (NCBI taxonomy): domain Bacteria; kingdom Bacillati; phylum Bacillota; class Bacilli; order Caryophanales; family Bacillaceae; genus Bacillus; species Bacillus sp. SM2101. The sequence goes on along the minus strand of NZ_JAEUFG010000039.1, from coordinate 17,017 downwards.
TTTTTTTAAGTTGTTTTTGTTACACACATGCTCTTACTTTCTTATCCCTTTCCATCTTTCCGTAATGTTCGTACCTTTCAAACTTAGCTAGTATTTATGCTTTCATGCAAAATTGCACCAAGCATTTGATTTTTTTCCAAATATTAAAACCATTTTTGAATCTTTGTATGTACTTATGTGATGAAAATAACTTTAATTACACTTCATTTTATATCACCTATTTTACCCCCTATTACTTGGATTGGCTACACTTCATTCAAGTTACTAAGTCATTTCATTGCAAACCAGCAATTAAGTATTTCAAAATACATAAAACCTCCATATTTATGTAACTATGTCACTTACATTATCTTGATTGAAATCATTTGCTTCAATTATTGAACAATTAAACTGTCATACTTCCTCACACAATTCCAACCTTTTACCTCCATACTAGATATTATGCTTATCTTGAAGAAGATTACATGGTAAGTATTTATGAATTACCGTTTTAGAGAGATTAACAAACAATTGAAGTCTAATTTAAGTAAAATCCTCATGTTTTTTTACAATTTTTTAACATCAATTTTATTCCTGTATACAAAAATGGAATCTTCATCATGATAACAAGGTAGTCAACCGAAAATCTCCTCATTATCTACAAATCATAATAATTAGTTCTTATATCAATCCAAATTTACTAGTTCTAACAGTTTATTAAACTCCTATAGCATTCTTGTATACCGTTAATTGCTGATATTACTTTTCGCAAAATCCACCCTTTACTTAGAATACGGCTTTCAACTATCACTTTTTGTGATTCAAATTAATGAAATGCACATAGGACAAACATACACACATTACTAGAATTAAAGAATAGAATATGACAGTAATCATTAAATTTTATGAAAGATGGTGAAGTTTTGACAAACCCAACTTCTGGTTATGTCACAGATAACCGAAATATTACAGGCAAGGGAACACCTAACCTCTTTTTTGATATAAACCAAAATGTATTTTTTGAACGAAATCCTGAAAATATTGCATTTGCTTTAACTTCAACACAAAATCCCTCCATGATAGGTGGGGCTGTTGTAAGTTTAAATTTGTCTAAAGGCTTTATAAGGGAACCACACTGGCATCCAAATGCATGGGAAGTAGATTTTCTTGTTTCCGGAAAGGTCATTATTTCTGTATTAGACCCCAATACTCCACAATTAGTAACATATACTTTGGATAAATTTGGTCAAACAGTTTTCATTCCTATGGGATGGTGGCACTGGATTTCAGCGGTTGAAGATGATACTAAATTAGTTCTATTTTTTAATAATGATCAATTTGAGTCTACGGAAGGATCAGTCTCACTAACAAGAACACCTCCTGCAGTGTATGAAAATGCTTATAATATAGATCCCAATTTAATTTCCAGAGCTCTTGCACCAATTGAAGGAACAGATGGTGTAATAATAGGGCCTCCTCCAGAAAACTAATAAAACAAAACGATTCTATAAAAATTAATTCATAGCAGTGACCAGGATTCTCCAGGTCACTGCTATACTTAGCTAACATGTTATAACTAGAATTGTATAAAGAAACAGAAATAACTACCTAGTAAAACAAAGATGTGTTTTTATAAGCATTCACTGAAAAAATAGAACACGCAACAAGGTTTGTGTTTATAGATTATGCATAGATAATTTGGATGTCTTACACTTTTTGTAAACCTATATTTGGTATATTTATTAAGTTATTCATCTGACCTAGCATCGAGGTCATTTTAAAAGAGAATCAACTGGTTATTTAGGAATCAAACAGCTAATGCACGGAATTGATTTTTACTAACGATCGTTTGAGTAGGGGAAATTAGTAGAGGGGGAGAATAACAATACTACCCTACATTTAAAACAAGTTGACAATATATCTTCACTTTGACCATAAGGTGCATTGTATCTAATAAATCATGCCATTCAGTTTTCTATTAACCTTCATATAAAATACTCGTTTTTTTATCTTTCCCTTAATTTACTTTATATGCAGCACATATTAAATTCGTTTACATATATTGTTTTTGTAAATCATAACTTGATTTTCTCAGTATGCAAGGAGGCATATTATGGCAACTTGGAAAGAAACTTTAGCATGTGTTAGAGATTGCATTGATGAATTTGAACCAGGTTCTCTGGATCGATTCGCATGTATTTTAGATTGTTATGAAGAGAAGGCAAAACAAATTTTGACTACTAGCCTATTCCCTGCAAACACACCTGCTTTTGTTCAAACTGTAGAGATTCCTCCTAACGGTAAAGATACTATGGAAGTTTTTTTATTGTTAATTGATCTACTTCCACCTCAACAGTTTGAATGTGTAGATAATCTTGACGACCTAACTGAATTGGAATTTAACAATGATATTGTAGATTTAACCTGTGGTAAACCTAAAAGTAATAACCCGTTTTAAGAATCTAGCTCCTCTTTGTTAGGGGCTAGAATTTATTTAGCTATAATGAGAGTTTTATTGTGTCATAGCTTAATCGTACTTTTTAATAAAACATATTATATTTAACATGTAACTGTTTTATGGACACAACTTCCTTAAGTACATAAGATGTACAAAAGGTGGTTGTCTCTATACGAGAAATAATAATACAGGCAAAAAATATTCTCAAGATTTCAAGAAGATATCGTTAAACTTTTAGTTCTGGTAGCTTAGTTAAAGAACTTAGTGATGAATATGGTGTAGCTGAAGTAACCATTTATAATAGGAATATGAGAATACACTCATATTGAAACAGAAGATGGTTCTAGCATTACGGCTGATGATGCTTCAAAGATACAAAAACAAGTGCTTCATCTTGAAGAGGAGAAAGAAATCTAAAAAAAGGCTATGCGCCATAACATGAAAGAGGAAATAGATAAATTACTGACCAAATGACAACCATCTATAAAGAGAGTAAGGGGCATTATGGGTCTCTAACAATTCACCATAAATTAACAGAAGAAGGAATCCACATAAGTTTGAAACGTGTCCAACCATTAATGAAAAAAAGCCGATATCCACTCTATTGTTAGATTAAATGAGAAAGTTGTAACTTCAGTTGTCATTTCCGATGAAAAGGAATAGCCGACAATTTTTTGTGAATAGCCATCGCTTATATAGGCCTCATTCTTATCACACTAGCAAATGATTTGAATTAAAATAGAGCGTTTTATTGCGTTTTATTGATTAAATTTAATGGATAAATCCTATGTAAGAAGATATCCTAAAAAGCTAGGTTATCTTCATTTGCTTTCTAAAATTCAAACGTAGCCGTTACTGGAAAATGATCGGAAAATCCATCTGAGTTTTCTACAGTTGCATCAGTAACATCTGTGCCCGAAAGTGTAAGAATCCAATCAATGGCTGCTCCTCGATCTGTTGTAGGAGGCTTGGCTACATTAGGGTTTGCAACATCCCATGTGTCCACTAAATTTACTGGATTAGGTATGCCTTCAATTGGAACTTGATCCAACAGGTATTGCATTACAGAGCTATTCCTATTCGAGTTAAAATCTCCTACTGCAATGGCGACATAATCATTACTGCATGACTGCATTTGATGCTGATTAATTGTTTCAGCTTGTATGATGGCTTGCTCTTCTCTGCTTGATAATGGCTGAAAGCAGAAGTGATTATTATAAAAATAGAATTCATTGCATGAGTTATTTTCTCTTAAAAGCAGCCACGTAACATAGCGTATAAAATTACACTCAGCAGCTTCAACAAAACCTGAATCAAGAATTGTAAAATAGTCTTTTCTTATTAAAATAGGGTTATCATAGTTACCAGGAATGTTAAACTCAACTAAATCGTATGAGTCAGATAGTCCATCGATTAAATCTACTCTTTGAGTTGCCAAAGCTTCTTGAAGTCCTGCAATATCAGGATCTATTTCGAGAATTTTGTTAATAATGCCATCTTTACGACTGTTCCAAGTTCTTCTATCAGCAAGAATATTAAAACTCATTGTTTTCATTTATTTCTAACTCCTCTCTTAATTATTCACAACATTATATGTGAAAAGAGAGAAAGTGCTTGTACTGATAACTTACTATATTAATACAATTTAAAACGCGAACAGGTAAAATCATCATTTTAATATATTTGTTCACTTGTAAAAAGCAGCCACAATAACCCCCATTTCATTAAAATTCAAGTTTTATTTTTATATCAAACGACTTGACTGACATCATTTTAAAAATTCTCTCATATTCTTTTATTAATCATCTAATGAAGAGTTATATAAATATGGCTACATTAGTAATTGATGTGAAAACCCATACTCTAATTTCAACAATTTCAGTCGATGAAACTCCACTTGCTATTGCTCCTAATAGAAAAATCGCTTATGCTAACTATATTAAATGTGTGGACAGGACACTATATTTTTGTAATTTTTTTCTTTATTAAACGAACGTATTTTCGTATACAATAAGTACAGAGATGATACGTTTGAAAAATCGAGGGATTATAAAATAGGTATCCGCAGTTATACAACCGGTACATATGAAGATGATGAATGAAGCAAAGGCTGATTATTATAAGGTGCAAAAGCCTGACTTAGATGAGCATGAGATAGAGGAAATTTAAAGTACAGTCCTGGAAGCACTCGAGTTTACACAAGAAGTGACTGTGACATATTTTGAGAACGGGGCTTTTAAGCCATGTATGGGATATATTCATTTTATAGATCAATACCATAGGCATATTAGAGTAACCGATAAATTCGATGAAATACATATAATTAAATTTGAAGACATTATTAATGTACAAATAATATAACAGCCCTACATACTCTGCAGGGCTCTTTTTGTCGTGGTAGTCAATCGTGTTGTTTTGTTAATATATGTTAATTCATAGTTATTAATGTATCCATTCATAATAAAAATGGTCTTTTTATTATAAACCTTATAAATGCAACAATATAATACTCTTTTCTGTTGTAACTAAAGGTGACGATTTCCATCTTTCTTCTATTATTTTTGCCCTTGGTATTATCTCCAAGTTTCAGTCCTACAAATATTGAAGCTTCAAACCACCCTATTATCTCTTCATTGTGTTGATGTAACAGAAAAAAGCCTATCTTATGATAGACTTTTCAAGGTTTTGACTAGATTTTCACAGCATCCTTTAACTCTTTACCTGGTTTAAATGCAGGTGCTTTACTTGCTGCGATTACAATTTCTTCACCTGTTTGTGGATTACGTCCTTTGCGAGCTGCTCTTTCACGTACTTCAAATGTTCCAAAGCCGAGAAGAGAAACTTTGTCACCATCTTTTAGTGTTTCACTAATTGAGTTGGTTACTGCTTCTAATACTTTGCTTGCGTCCTTTTTGCTAAGTTCTGCTTTTTCAGCAACTGCGTTAATAAATTCTGTTTTATTCATTATATTTCCACCTTTCTATGTAACAGACTTATATCTTATCAGATACATAGTTATAAGATAAATACCCTTTTCGATCATGTTAACTAGCTTTCGCAAGCCCAGCCATCTTTGTCACGATCATGTTTAGATGCATATGCAGGGTGGTCGGAACCAACTCCGTTTGGATGTATCTTTTTAAGTTCTGTACAATTTTTAAATGATTCTACGCCTACTTCGTTTGATGAACTATCATAATCTTGTTGAGTAGATGTTGAATTTATTTTTGAAGCTTCCTTTTCTCCATCTAGATCGCCTTTGGTAGTTCCGTTTTCTCCGAAAGCCCACAGTCCGGTATTATTTTCACGCGCTTCCCTTGCAAACTTGATAAAATAATCACTATATTTTACATCTGGAGTATATGTAGAAGGCTCTGCAAAACCATTAATGACCAAATCAGCATTAAACATTTTTTCTCTTATTTCTGATTCATCCATATCATCTGTAGGAATATCGAGCCAAATAATACGTAAGAAACGATCATACCTGTCAGTATCAGATACGTCTTTTTGTAACCACACTTGTCTTCCTTCTAATTGTGATTGTGTGTATTTACTTGCTTCTTTTCCATACTCTTCAATTTTAGACGTCGATTCTGGAGTATTTACACCAACCAAACGTATTTTCCTATTGTCAGTCAATTCAACTGTATCACCATCTACAATTCTACTAACAGTAGCTACTTCTAAATGAAAACGTTGAGCTAATTCTTCTTGCTCTTTTTCTTTTTCAAGTTCCTCTAATTGTTTTTTAGCTTGTTCATCCTGTTCAGCTAATATTTCTTTCTCATTATCTTTATTTTCTATTGTTGTTTCGATCTTTTCTTCTGATATATTGTCCAATGGTGCTGAACTTGACGTATTAGTACAACCAGCAATGAATATAGATAGCAACAAGCCTATAATAGTTAACAACCAATTTTTCTTCACGATATCCCCCACCACATCTATAAATCATTAATAATCATCTTTGTTTTTTAGTAGTTGTATTATTCACAACAGTAGAAATAGCATGTTTATATATTAGCTGTTGTTTCCCTTCTACGTCTACAAGTACAGTGAAGATGTCAAAATCGATTACCTTACATCTAAACTGAAAGCCCCCAACCAAAATAATTGTAACAAGCAATTGATTTTCTTTCGCTTCTAAAAGTTGAGTATCTTGTTGATTGATTTGACTTTTATTACTTTTCATTTTTTGACCCTCTTCCTTTGTATAATCCATATGTAGTCTTTAACCAAATAAAATGGTCATTTTATCTGTAATTAACTATTTCTGAATAATCTATATGAAATTTTATCTCCGGTATCCTTTAAAAGAATTTGGATATCCTTCCTTATAAGGTTGTTAAAACCTTCGAACTTCTCTATTAATTCGTCTATATTATTCACTTCAAATAAATCTTTAATTTTGTCGAAGTGCCTCTTTGATTCTAGCTTTTCCAATATTTTATTGTTTGAAGTATAAACGTATGAAAAAGGAAACCCTGGTTGATCAAATTCACCGTTAAACTTCAATGATGATAAGTAATAAAGAATAATATCAGCTTTGAAATCTTAATTTTTTCCACTTACCTTCTCCTCCTTCAACAATAATATTTTCTACATAATTTTGGTATATCCTCTAAAATAAGACATGAAAATACATTATATTTAATAAAATATAAGCTTAACAATTCAGACTTTAATCTAGTATTCTGGGAAACTATTCATATAAATACTTCTCTATCTAACGGGAGATACATATGAAGAAAACAAGGAGATTTACACGAACGGGAGTAATAGAAGATTGCAAATTATATGAGTTAGATAATTATCATGAGGTATGGATTGTTAAGTGGATTCTATATCGTATAGATGGGAAAGGTGAAATGCACATAATAGGTCAAAGATAAGTCGTTTATCTGAGGTTTAAAAATCATGTTTATCTTGCTTGCATTTGGTCAATAATTAATATGATGATTTTTCATAAGTTTTTCCCCTTCTTTCTGCCCTAGATTCAAATAATCTAGGGCTTTTTTCAATAAAACTGTTTAATCTTTCAAAAGTCTTGAAATTTTTCCCGCAATTTTTTTAACAGTCTGCTACTCTGATATTTGTAACTTCTTCCGCAAGCTCTTTCCCATCTGATATCCTAAAAACAGTCACTTGAAATCTATAATTATCTTCTTCAAAAAATGTAATGAGAAACTGACTACATTTATTATCAAGAATCGTTGGGTTAGATAAAAACACACCGTTTTCATCAAAGTCTACTTCAACAAATGTATCATTAACCAACACTTTAACCTCGAATTGTCCTACTTGCTTTGGGTTCCCTAATGAAATTAATGTTCTCACTTCTGTACCAGTATCTGGTTCTGTTGAAAGGTCACATGATTGATAGGAATATTGCTGATTAGCTAAAAGGAAATCAGGTAGAGTTGTATCAATACATACAGACAATGTACTCACCTCCAAAATATTATATCCATTCCTCAATTTTAAAAGGAATCTCAGAATATTTTATTCAATTAAATAATATATGCTTGGACAAACTGCTTAGAGATGATTTTGTAAATATTGAGTCGGTTGTAATTTAACATGATGCTGGAAACAATTTATCTTTTTATTGAAAGTATACTAAACTAATAAATAGAGAAAACAAGAACATCTACATACTGCTTCCCTAGAATTATTTTATTAGTCTCATACATATTCATTTTCAAATATTTGGTATAGGAATAGCTATGTCATACATAACAATCAATTGGCGGTGGAATTTCGATTAAAATTTTAAAGTGGAGGAATGATGTGTCATGACCGAAAATGTTACACAGCTATTTGCTGTTCAAGAAGAACGAGCAATATTATTGCCTGACGATGGAAACGAGGTTACCCTTTTAGAATTAAAATTACCTGAATACGTTCAAGGTAGACAAGTGAAGATTGATGGAAGTTTTCAGTCGAATTTTTTTATAGGAGCATTACCAGCAGTAAATGATACTCTACCTTCCCAACCTGTTTCTTATAAATTTGTAATAAATTATCGTTTAGCTGCAATGTTTGAAGGCAATAGAATTCAAGTTTCTCCAATTTTAGCAGATACCGTAAGTGGCGTTCAACTTGAATCAGATTTCCAAGTAGAACATAGCACTGCTCCTAATTTTACTTTTGGTATGAATTGTTTAACTGCCGATACTATATTTCTAATGGCTTCTGCGGCTGAAATGCAAGGCGATGTCAGAGATGCATTTGTTCGGACTCGTGCTATGAATTTAACTGTTTTTTAAAAGTTCCATTCATCAGTTTTACTTGTATTCACCTATTTTTTCACCCCAACTATTTCAAATTAACGTTTTATAATCTGTTATTATAAAATAGTTAAATTCATTTTAAGTTGTGATGTAATATGACTAAAGTATACAACTACAAAGAATTCCCCGACAAAGCTAGTGATCGCTATGACAATTGTAACTCAACAAGTTTTAAAAGTTTTGTAAAGGATTATGTTTTCTTACGTGAGTGTAATAATTGTGGAATGAAGAAGAGTTTATAGTTCTATCCATTTGGAGGATTTTCTGCAATACAATTAATCTTGTACTTGAAAATATTCCTTAAAATCCAACTTTAAAACCTACCTTAAAAGAGGAATTTATGAGAAAAAAATTAAGTATAATAATATTATTATTTGCTTTATTTTATATTTTTTGGTTCGGCTTTTATCTTTATGAACGCTATTATTTTGAAGATACCTTCAATGAATTAGTAGTCAACAAATCTATTGAAGAACATGAAGATACAATAACAATTACAGTGAATTTTTCTAATAAACTTCCACCTTTTTCAAATAATGAGTTAATTATTCTTAATTCTAATCCGAATCATTATATTTTTGAAAAGAAATCTCTTGATCCGAATTTAAAATTTAACGACCAGCAAAGGATTCAGAGCCCTGATATATATATGAATATCCTTTCACGGTCTCCTGACTCATTAAAAATCAGATATAAAAAGGTAGGCAAGGATATTGATGAATCAACTTTTAATGTAGTTATAAAGTCTACATTTAAAGGAAAAATACAGTTTAAATATCTTGAGGAGTAGCTAACAGAATGTAGGATCACTGTTAGCTACTTTTTTTGTTTTATATAATGCGTAATGGGGTTTATCCCCATCCATAAAAGTACAAATATTGTAGGTATATGAAATGAATTTGGGATCCTCTGTTTAAGTGGAATCATCAATTATGTTTATAGAAGCATAGCTACCTATAATAAAATGTAACTTTTATTGTGAAATCAAATTCAGTACTAATATGAGCTTTGTTTTTATAAACAAAAAAGGACTAGTTTCAGTCCTTAATCACTTCAATAAATAATCATTGTGTTATATAAATTTTCCTTTTTTCTCTGTGAGTGAAGTACCCTAACGTTTCAAATGTGATTTACAAATTTAACATTAATTTATTAACATTCAGCCCCTCTTATCCAATGATCGAGATTAGAGGGGATACATAATTCAGAGTTGTTATTTACTTTACAACAGACTGTTTACAAAAAGTGTTATACATTACTTCCTTAAAAGAGAGGGTTTGCTTATATTACTTTTAGTTAAACTCTCACATCTATCAATACTGTAAAATATTGTAATTACGGCTGGTTACACTGTTATTTTTTTGAAGTACTTTCAATCCATTTCCAATATCAGAAGCTAGAATATAGTTGCGATCAACAAACACTCCCCAAATATCAGAATTTTCCGGTGTATAACGTGCAATTTCTGTTGGATTACTAGCATCTGTAATATCTACTGCAAGCACTCCTCCTGCGTAGTATGAGAGATAAAGTGTGTTTCCTCTTACTTTAGGGTCATGAACTGTCTTAGCAAATGTAACATTATTAGTATCGGGAATGTCATACGTTAAATCAGTCGTAAATTCACTTAATAACTTTGGATTCGTTTTATCTTTTATATCAAAGATACGTGTATATCCATAAGCTTGTTCATACCCCTCTCTTACTGGCGCATAAACCTCACGAGTCTCAATTAAAATTGTACCACCCTTTGCTAACGTGGATGAATGAGCAGAACCTTGTTGATTAGAAGCGAATTCAGTACGCCCGAAAAAGATAGGGTTTGTGGGATCTTGAATATCAAAAATAACGGTTCCTAAATCCCACATTGAAACATAAGCAAATTTTCCAGTCTCATCTACCATTGTACTATGATTAAACAGAGGTCTTATTTTTCCATCTGGAGACTCCCAATGGTATCCATTAAATGTCTCAGATACTTCAGGTAATGTTCTAGGATCAAACTGCCAAACGGTTTCTGGCTTTGTTGGATCACTCACATCAACAATTTGAAAATCTCTTTCCTCACCATTGCTATAATAATCAGCGTAAGGATTAGCAGCCAATACAACTGCACGATTACCTTGCATTGTTAAATATAATTCATGAGTTCCATTCGTTTTCTTGGTTACTTCCCAGAAACCAAGTTTTTGGGGATTCGCTGGGTTTGTGACATCATATAATAAAAAGCCTCCTTTTGACTCTGGGTTGTTACGAGACATTTGCTGAACCGAAACAACCGCCAGATCTCCATGAAAGTAAGGAGTAGTTACTGACTTGACAATAACCTTTTCCTGCCAAGTACCAGGAATGGCATCGTTTGCAAAAACAGCCACCTCCTTTGGGTTCTCAGGATCCTTAAGATCAAACACTCTTACCCCACCATTTCCACCATTTCTCCTATGTGTTCCAACGTAAGCATAGCCTTTGTGTGCATAAACATCTGCATATGAATTTTCCTTACCATCTTCTCTAACAATTTTCATTTGAGGAGTAGCAACTTCTTTCAAAAACTTAAGGTTTTTGCTCCTTTCTAAAATTGGAACTGCTAAATTCTCATAATTCGTTCTCTCCCCTTTTTCAACGCTTACATCTCCTATTTCATCATGTGCAACTACTTGCCCAGTCATTAAGAATATCAGCGCTCCAGTTAAGGTGAATTTAAGAAATTTCTTTTTCATCTCTTCCTCCTTATTATTTAAAATATTTTTAATCTTATGTACTATTCATAGAAAAATGCGTTATTTTGTTTTTTTCACAAAAAGCTCTAACTAGTTAAAGTATTACTAGAAATGAAACGAGAGGACTATATCATTATAAATAAATGAAGGTTTTTTACATGAAATAATGACTCACTTTATCAAAACATATTTACAATAAAATATAGCTTTTATAGAAAAAGTAATCATTCAGATTACAAAGAGAAAAAGGACTGGCTTCAGTCCCAAATAACCTAATTAATTATTATGTTTTCTTAAGTCTACTTAGAATCTCAGAAACCCCAATCGCAATAATTCCATTTAACATGCATAGTACCGACAAAATTAGAGTAGAGCCATCATTATCTCCAAAAAAGTTCATAAAAAAAAGATAGCATTAGGGCAAGCTGATAACTTACGGAAACAGTGGGATTCTCGGGTGATTGTTAAACATGTATACAGAAAATCACCAAATTTTTTTGGCTTTTTCCAATTCATCCAGGTTTATTTGATTTTTTAGCATGGGGCTAGGACATATCCTGTTATGTTTACTAATTTTCTCATTAATGACTATGACATCCTGTTCTGTTTTACAAGAATGTACTAATTGAGAGATTTCTTTTTGTAATTTTAACCAAGGAGGTAGAAATCCCGCATCAGATGCTATTTTTTGAAAGCGTTGATATGTGTCTATTTCTAAATACTCTTTAGATATTGGTTTACCTTTCCCCTTATAGTTATCTTTTTCCTCAGCTTCTTTTAAAATATCTCCTATTAAATCATTATATTTTCTTTCCATATGATTCCTCCATTTTTTTACTTAATCATTAACTTCCTTCTCATTCCCGCTAAAATATTTTAGTTTGGATGACATTAAAATTGTTATAAAGAGAACTAATGCAAGGGTTGTCCCAACCAAAGAAAATGTAATACATACGAATTGTAAAGAGAAATTAAATGATTATGGCATTAGTTGAACCTCAATGCTGGACATAATATCACTTTTGTTTACTAAATAAGTAATTGAACTAAACTAACTAAATAAAACCCAATAATTTCAGTTGTATTTAGCTTAAAGTGAATTGTTATCTCCATCTCCCATGTTTTTTCTTACTTGGTCAAGATATTGTTCGGTATAAATTTGCTGAGATTTCGAAGCATTTTTAATTCCTTCTTCAGGTTCAATACTTCTATTCTTTTTCTTGACTCTGTAATCAATAATAACACCTATAACTAATAGTCCACCAAAAACACCTATAACAAATAACCATAAAGGCATAATTTCAACTCCTATCCCTTTTATTACAATCCGTTAGTTGAATAGTTAAAAACATCATTGATATATGTAATACGAATAAGTGCATGTAAAAGTTGCAAAAACGGACAAAAAAGTAACATTTCTACTCAACACTACATCCATTAAGTTAAGTGTACTAAACCAAAGAATTTCAATTGTAACTGTTGAAATAAAATGGATATTTTATTGTATTTTTTCCTTTAACAAAAAAGGAATTAATCGTATTCAACTTTCAATTTTACGAAGCAATTATGAGATCTCATGAAAATTAAGTAAAGATAGGTAAAAATTTAAAAAAGACTTAGAGTTTAGTACTTATATCTATAGGTTTTAGTATAATTTCTTTTGAAAATGACAGAACATTTCATCTAAGTAAATATTCCTAATATTTTGTCGAAATATTGTATATTTTATCGAAATATTATAAAATCATTACATCATGAAAGGAGGAGTGTTGTATTTAACTTTAATGGTTTAAAGCAAGAAAACCAATTATTAATATGTAATTAATTGGTTTATATTGCTATATCACTAAAATCAAACATATAAGGAGAGGAAAAATGAAAAAGAGAAAAATAGCTTCAGCACTACTAGCAACTTCATTAGCATTTGGGACATTATTTACACCGACTATTGGAGTTGTTTCAGCAAAGTCACTCACTGAAAAAGCTTCTAATGAGGTAAAAGACAAGCTCAAACAACAAGAGAAAATAAATAAAATGAAAGAGAAAACACTAAAAGCAAATGGTAAATTTAAAATTTCGTGGGATGAACAGAAAGGTGTTCCTCGTTACATTTCTGGTAAACTATCGGATAGAAATATGGATATTTCCGCTTTTCTCGAAGAAAGTAAAGATATATTTAATATTGAAGATGGAAATTTTGAAATTATTAATACCGACACAGATGACCTTGGCATGACACACTATCGCACTCAGTTTAAAATTGATGGGATACCCGTTTATGGTGCTGAATTAATAGTACATACCGATAAAAGTGGTATTGTAACTTCTTTAAACGGACAAGTAGAACCTAAATTATTGAACAAAAAATGGAGTAAGTCTATCAAACTATCACCTAAAAGTGCAATAGAAGTTGCTGAACAACAACTTACTTTCTTACCAGAAAGTAATACCTATACGGCTGAACCAAAAAGTGACCTTTATCTTTATAACCACGAAAATAAATGGACACCAGTCTATATAGTTGAGCTTCAATTTTTGGAACCGTATATTGGAAGAGAATTTTTTTACATTGATGCAAAAAACGGCGATGTACTAAAATCTTATAATCTTATTAAACATGCGGCAGAAACAGGAAGCGGTACAGGAGTTTTTGGTGATGTAAAAACTATTAATACCTATTCTGAGAATGGATCTTTCTATTTGATCGATGCTACAAAACCCATGTTAACAAATGATACAACTGAACCAATTCTATTAGATGGTGTTATTAGAACACATGATGCAAGTGATGGATGGAAGACTGGTTCAATTGTTTCAGATTTAGATAATAACTTTGATTCTTCTAACCAAAATGCAGCTGTTGATGCACATTATTATGCAGGAGTAGTTTATGATTATTATTTAGATAAACATAATCGAAATAGTTATGACGATAAAGGAAGTGATATCGTCTCAAGCGTTCATGTTAGAGACCCTGACAACTTAAATGCTGGGTGGAACAATGCAGCTTGGGTTGGTACACAAATGGTTTATGGTGATGGGGATGGCACAACGTTTGATCCATTATCAGGCTCATTAGATGTAGTGGCACATGAATTAGCACATGCAGTTACTGACTTTTCTGCCGATTTAGAGTATCAATCACAATCAGGAGCATTAAATGAATCATTCTCTGATGTGTTTGGAATTTTAGTAGAGGCAGATTATGAAGGGTCACCTGATTGGTTATTAGGAGAGGATGTCTATACTCCAGGTGTAGATGGCGATGCATTGAGAAGTATGTCTAATCCAACATTATATAATCAACCTGCTCACATGAATAACTATCAGAATTTACCTGTTACTAGAGAAGGTGATTGGGGAGGAGTACACATCAACAGTGGAATTCCAAATAAAGCCTTTTATAACATTGCAACAAAGATTGGACTAGATAAGTCTGGAAAGATATATTACCGTGCTCTAACAAAATATTTAACTTCTCAATCACAGTTCATTGATGCGCGAAATGCACTATTACAAGCTTCTGAAGACTTATATGGTGATGGTAGCTTGGAATATAATGAGGTTGCAAAAGGTTATGCATCTGTAGGTATTGGTAGTGTTGCTGATACGAACGATACCTTGGAGGCATCATATCAATTAGATCCAGGTGAAACTTATTCTTTCACAATTTCTTCTGGTACAGATATAGATTATTATCGTTTAAATGTAGAAAAAGCTGGTCAAATTACTGTTAATCTGACAAATGTCCCACTTGATTATGATCTTTATCTATATGATAGTAATGGACAAATTCTCAGAAAATCTGTGGAAGCTGAGACTTCTGATGAGTCAGTCGTTTATTCTACTTCATCACCAGGAACATTTTATGTTGAAGTTGTAGGGTGGAATGGTGCAAACAGTATTAATCCGTACTCAATTACTGCAACTTACCCTGTGATTGCAGAAGAACAGGTACCAGAAGGCAGTAAGTGGTTCTATGAAATGGTAGATTATCAAACTCCTCATCCATACACTAACTTGTATAATGACGGGTTTACCTTTAAAAAATCTGGAGTCAAAAAAGTAGCTGTGCATTTTGCTTATATTGAAACTGAAAAAGATTATGATTTTGTTCATGTAAAAGATAAGGATGGAAATATTATTGCTAGTTATGACGGTACTCATGAAGATTTTTGGGTGGAGACAGACGGCGATGAGATTAGTGTGGTGTTAGTGTCTGATGAAAGTGTTACAGCATATGGGTTTATCGTAGATCAAGTTAAATATCTTAATGACTCATTAATAGTTGATTAATAGCTTATAAGATTTTAGCTTGAGTAAATCAGTAGTTATTTTATTTAAGATAATTTTTTGTAAAAATGACAAGCACTTTTATTTGGAGTGCTTGTTGTATATAAAGAGTCAAATAATGACCCAAAATAGATTATCTACATCATCATCTTTCTTGCAAATTTTTATATTTATTTTACAATAATAATCACCAGTAGTTTAAATTACCGATTTATACAAATTTTAAGACATGGTACTAATATTATCCAAAAAAGTAATAATATCAGTGAAATCTGCTGGTTTATATTTCCTTCCAGTTTTATATCTATAACCTTCATCGTTCACCTTTGAGGCAACTTTAGTTGTACTACCTAATATTGCTTATTCTTTAATACCTCGTTTTTCAAACGTATCAGCATTGTAATTTTAAACTATACTCATGAATCTCTGCAGATCTTAAATACACTGGACTTGAGTCAATATCTTGGACACAAAAAGATTAAGTTCTATGCAGAGTCTTTGAATAGTTCTTCTATTGCTTGAGGTGTTTTATAAGCAATGCTACTATGCTTTCTTTTTCTGTTATACCAAGCTTCGATAAATTCAAAGATGGCGATATTGGCAGTATAATAGTCTAGATATTGAACATGATTTACTTCTTCTTTCTTCAATATAGCATGGAATGATTCAATACAGGCGTTATCATAAGGGCATCCTTTTTGACTAAAGGAGTGTGTTATACCATAAGATTTAATACGATCAGTAAATGCTTGGCTTATATATTGTGAACCTAGGTCAGTATGTAGAATTAACCCTTCGGGTGGTAATTGAGTTACATAAGCGTTTTCTAGAGCTTTTATTACGACTTCTGTTGTCATTTCCGATCAAAAGGAATAGCCGACAATTTTTCGCGAATGTAAATCCATAACCGATGCTAAATAGCACCATCCGTCTTTCACCGTATGCACATAAGTTATATCTGCAACCCACTTTTCATTAATTGATGAAGTTGAAAAATCTCTTTTCAAGATGTTTTCTCGATTTACAACTTTCTCATTTGAACTATATGGACGGAATTTCTTTTTAACAATAGAGTGGATATTAGCTTTTTTTATTTAACGTTGGACACGTTTCAAACTGATGTGTATTCCTTCTTCTGTTAGTTGATGGTGAATTTTTGGAGCCCGATAACGTCCTTTACTCTCTTTATGGATGGTTGTCATTCGCTCAGTGATTTGTCTATTTTCTTTTTCACGTTTTGATTCAACCTTATTTAATGATTGATAATATGT
>NZ_JAEUFG010000038.1 GCF_018588585.1 Bacillus sp. SM2101 | reverse complement strand
ATGAGTCCGGTTCAATACCGAATGCATGCCTTAGAAGCTGCCTAAATATATATGTCTAACTTTATGGGTTCAGTTCACCTTACGCTAGGGGCGAGGTCTATTTCTCTGTATTTAGCCGATCCCTGTGGAACGTCTATCTAAGGCCGAAGATGCGCTAACATCTTCGGTCTATTTAATATACTCTTTATCTACGTTCATCATACCATATTTTTTCTTTTGTAACAAACCATACTAAAACCCTAACCATTAACCCTCATTGCCCTTTTCATGTAGTTGTCATTTCATTTATTCGTTCAGTATTATTGTCTTTCGGCTATAAATAATCACTTAAGTCTGCTATTATAGATGAGCTTAAATCTAATTAAAGGTGATAATATGACTGATAACAAAGAGATAGATTTAAATAAAGTATATGACTACAAAGATTTACCCGATAAAGCTAGTGGTCGATGCGATAACTGTGACTCAACTAGATTTAAAAGTTCTGTAAAGGATTATATTTTCATACGTGAGTGTAATAATTACGGATTGAAAAAGAGTATATAGGCCTATCCATTTGAAGGGTTTTTTACAATACAATTAATCTTGTATTTGAGTATATTCCTTAAATCCAACTTCAAAACCTACCTTAAAGGAGGAGTTTATGAGGAGAAAATTAATTGTAATATTATTATTCTTTGCCTTATTTTATATATTTTGGTTCGGCTTATATCTTTATGAACACTATTATTTTGAAGATACCTTCAATGAATTAGTAGTCAACACATCTATTGAAGAATATGAAGATACATTAACAATTACAGTGGATTTTTCTAATAAACTTCCACCTTTTTCAAATAATGAGTTAATTATTCTTAATTCTAATCCGGATCATTATATTGTTGAGAAGAATTCTCTAGATACGAATTTAAAATTTAACAAACAGCAAAGTATTCAGAGCCCTGATATATATATGAATATCCTAACACGGTCTCCTGACTCATTAAAAATCAGATATAAAAAAGAAGGTAAGGAAATTGATGATTCAACTTTTGTTGTAACTATTAAGTCTAAATTCAAAGGAAAAACATTGTTTAAATACCTAGATAAACTTATTGTAGCTAATAGAATGTAGATCACAATTAGCTACTTTTTTGTTGTGTATAGTGCGTGATGTTATTCTTTAGTTTCCATAGTTCATTCACCTATTTAACTCCTAATGGGGTCAGTGAACAAAAGAAGGGAAACCATATATCAAGGTTTCCCTTTAGTTTATATAAAGTATTAACATTAAAATTTAACACAGCCTAATTTTTAAAAAAACAATAAAAAAGACACTGGATTGTGTCTTTTTTATGTAGTAATTATCTTACCGTCAAATGGTAAAATAGTTTTATTCATTAACTTCAATTTTCCCAATTCTTCCTTGTGGTGGATTACTTTCTAAAACTTCACCATCTATCCAAACTTTAAACTCCTTACCCTTTTCAAAAATGTTTTGATCAACTGATCGTCCATAGCTAAGAATGATCTCTTCAGTGTATCCTTTGTCAAAAAAATTACCTTGTTCAATATCCATTAATATTTTTTTGTCCTCCACTTCTAATATTTTTCCGATAAAATCTGGTTCATCTGAATGTTCTTCGTTATTGTTACAGCCCAACAACAGAATAAATATTGCAACTATCAGAAAAGATATCCTCATTTTCATTGTAGGATCCTCCATATTAAAATTTCTCTAACCCTTGAATCCTAAAACTCTACCTCACATCTATTTCAATCAATCGAAGAAAATTACTTACAATGATTACTTACAATGATAACTAGAATAACACCTTCATTTTTGGGAATTTCTGCGAAATATATAGATTATCAATCCCTTTGCCATCCTTTTTGTCCCACAAAATTAACCTTGCGTGCATTCCTTCTTTTTTTAATGCAGCTATTAGCTGCAACAGATGAGTTTTGACCAGTGGATTATCATTAGCGTCCATGTCAAAACAAATATTCACCATCTCAACACCCATTTGTTGAAAAACTGGGATTGCTAGGCGCCATGCGCCAACTCCAGGTAAGGATAAGATACAATCTCCAATATCCTGTATTTCCTTCGAGTCATACAATTTATGAATTAAATCGGTAGTAATATCTCCTTTCAGTGGACCTTCTCCTAACCATGCAGTTTTTGTTTTATATAATTCCCCAGCTTTCCACTCTTTTAATTTATGGCTTGGAACAGATACATGAACTGGAGCTGGATCACCGGAACCAGTTCCCTTCAGTTTATTCGCAGAACTAAACCAAAAATACCGTTTCCCTCTTTTTAATCTGAAAAAACCTACAATCTCTCCATCTTCATCAGCAATAGGTTTTAAAGGTTCACCTAACGCTACTTCACCTTGAAACAACGTCTTGTTATGATATGTGACTTGGACGATGTTAGGCTGTTTAATTATCTTTGCATCCATCCCTTCCTTACGAACATTAACCTCAACCATATTGTAAGGTTTATCAATTCGATATTGGAAGCCAACAATTTCATTATAATGATTTCGAAAAGGAATCATTATTCCTTTCATTCCATGCATTGTAAAATAATCACCATATCGACCTTCAGATAGATAAAAGCCTGGAATACCCTCAAAATCTTGTATATTTAGTTCTTTTGACATTTCATTTACTATTGTCCAAGGTTTATCAGGAAAGCTCCTGTATTGTCTTAATTGGATCTGTTCATCAGACAATTGTCGACTCTCAGAACGTAAATGTACCCGATGGTCTTCATCTAAGGTTAGATTTTTAATTAAAGTACCGTAGACTCTGTTTAATAGAGCGTTATCTTTTTTGTTTGCTCCACTACTTTCTTGTATTGTTGGATCTATTTTTCTCTGTTTATCACCTTTTAGAAAATGCATCCAACCAGGACAAGCACTGTTTTTCGCAAATGGATACTTACTCTCTGTACGAATACAGACGACCTTTTCACCATCCTTATGGATCATACATGCTCCCGATTTTTTACATATAGGACAAACCTCTCTATAAAACTCATAAAAAATCACTTCATTTGATTCCTTATCTCTCATCCTTGTTGGTCTTAATTTTGACCTCATATGAAATCCTCCTTACAATCATTTAGAATTTTCACACTAAAATCAACACAAAAAGCGGTCTATCAGTGTGATTAGAAAGCAATGGTATAAAGTATTTCTCATACCCAAAGCGTTAAAACCACAGTCCAATAGACCGCTGTTAGATAAATTATTATGTAATAGCCCGCTAACCTTAAAAGGTTGCTTTACAAAAGAAATAAAAAAGAAATTACATATACAATATATCATAATTTACTTTTATATTCACTTTGTATTCTTATATAAGCTAGCAACCCTTTTTTGGTGAAATTGTTTTGAACGCTTTTCTGGAAACAATACATTAACTAAATTTTTGATTATACTAGGCTGCTCTGAATTTCTACTCCATAGCTGTTTCCCAATACACTCTTGAGCGAGCTCATGAAAATTATCATAAAATAGATTCATAGACTTTTGATTAAAAATGATTGGGGTATTATCACGATTATTTAAATAAACTTCCTCATGAGAAAAGTAATGCAGACCACAACCTACAACTTGTAGGTTCATAGACATACCTAGCTCTTTTGGAGCGCTACTTTCTCCCACTTGATTAAATAAAAGCTTACATGTAATGTTTCGATTATTCATCAGTTCATTATGAATAAAGTCTTTAAATTCTAATATATCACTCACACAATCAGTGCCAACTATCCATAATTCATCAACATGATCAATAGAATGTAGAGTATGTTCATCCATTTCTCCAGTAGGAAAATCAACAAATAAAACATCATGGAACCTTAAAGTATTCATGTATAAATCAATTTGTGATGGTGACCAGTCCTTAACATGATCCTGTAAGCCGAATGGAAACCATTTCACATTTTCATATTCGAGATGTACACTTTCAGGAAGAATATTTGGATTAACTAAATAACTACTGAATGACTCCCAATTTTTCATGTCCTTTGCAACGTACCTAGACATCGTTTCTTCTAATCTAGCTTTATTTGAAATCCCCTCTAACACTGCAACTGGAATATGCAACCATGAAAGAAAAATAGCAAAATTTTGTATAAATGTTGATACACCATTTCGCGCTGGAGACCACACTCCAATAGATTTAGTTTGAGGTAATTTCGATTTAAAAAAAGGGATATCTAATTGCGACTTCAGCTTTTTGGCTCTATCAAGTGAATGGTCCCATACATTAACAATTTTATTCTTAGGAACTTTTGATTTTTCACTGGAAATTGATTCATTAATTCTTCCTTCTGAGGCTGTCTTCTTAGGTGATTGTAAGAGGGGATCCTCTTTTTTTCTAATGGATTGAACATCAGTTTCATCAGGATAATTGAGAACTTTTTCATCATTCCTTTTTTCCTTAGTTAATCCCTTTCCTTTCAATTTAGATAGGGAATTTCCAGCCCATTCCTTGTATTCTGATATACGTGAAAATATCATTAACTTTTCATGTTTAAAAGAAACATTCTTATCTGTAAAATAAACTAAAACCTCTATTGATGTGTATTCATCTAAAAACTCTTTTAACTGTACTAAATCTTTAATAATAGATTGATCTAATGCAAGTACTTCATAAGGATTAGATTGCAATTGAATATCTAATTCAGCAAAATCCGTTAAAAGCATAATCTTTGTATTGTCGAATACAGTTTTAAAATCTTCTTCGATTTCCTTTGATATGTCACCATTTAGAATATTGATGAGTGCGTTCATTTTATTCCTTCATTCCTTCAATATAGTTGTGATATTTATGTTTAAGAAAGCTTTCAATCTTGTATCTTGTCTTAGAGGTGATTTTGTGGCCATCATTTTCAATAATACAAAGAAGTTGCTTTGAAATTCCTAATTCTTCAGCAAACTGAAACTGACTAAGATTACACCTTTTTCGTATCAACCATACTGCTTCATGTTCGTTTTCTATTGTAATTCCATAAAGTTCCTTCACTAATTCAACATCTCCTTATATGTAATCTAAAAGCATTTACTACATGTTCACCTTATTATGTAATCATGTTTCTTTTCTTGATTTTCTAATTCTTATGTAGAAATCAATATACACAAAAAAACTCGAAATACCCGTATTCATACACGGGAACTTCGAGCGGGATTCGCTTTATTCATTTTAATTATTATGTAGAATTATACCATAACTCTATAATTACTTACTATCAATATCATTTTATTCTTAGAATTTCTTTTTTTGAAATGCACCTCTATTGTCAGCTGGAAAGAATTTCACCACAATTTAACCCATAGAATCTACCTTTTTGGGTTGCTCCATAAATAGCAAGTTCTACTGGCTTATCCTTAAAATTTCTTGCAAATACCTTTGCATATTTGGGTTTGTTGCAAATACAAAACACCCATTTATTCCACGTGACAGCAACACATAGTAAATACGTTTGATATAAGACTGTAATTCTTCATTCTTTGAGTCAGTACCTTTAATAGGAAGGCCGTTACGATCTTTGTACTTTTCCGGATTTACTATGATATTTGCTTTGATTAAATCGTAGCTGCCATCTTCTTCTCCAGCGTAATCACAGTCAATTTCCTCTCCAAAGATAACCCCAACATAATTTAGGTCTGCACCTTGGATAGTATGAATACAGCCAATTTCTTCAACGCTATTTTCTTGGTTAATCCAACCTTTTGTTTTTGAGTTCCACTTAAATACATCACCTGTAACAGGGTCTGTTATATCATGCAGATTTTCATCCTTTTGTGTAGCCCATTCCCAAGAATACCCCGCAACAACTCTGCATAATTCATGCTTATCATCTAGCTCCCTTATAACAGTATACAAATCTGACATAGAGTCGATCACTTTAAAGTCATAGCCATTAAGTAGTCCTTTTTCATAGACAGCTACGTCATCTGCAATCTGTAAATATTTTCTCAACCATGCTAAGTATTGATCTCCTGACTTCAAACGAAACTGTTTACTTAAAATCTGCATCTTATAGCCTTCCGTCATATGTATAAAGAGATCAGTATCTATATCAGCAGGACGAATCGTTTGATACTGATCATACACAACTGTTAAATGATAGGCATAATTTGAAATCAATTCTAACTCAGTTGTATGACCATCCTCTGTGATCAAATGCTTCAAGTCGCGGGCTTGCTTACCGAAATATTGCTTGAGTCGATGGGCTTCGTCCACAAATACATATTTAAATTTGTCACCTTTACCCTTTGCTTTATTAATAAATTGAGAAGGTGATAAAACCGAAATCCCATGTAAGCCAACTCTTCGAATTAGGTTCTTATATGAACTTAATGAATGGTTTTGCGGGATAACAAGAGCCACATCTTCACGGTCTAATCCTTCACGATCCTTGCCATTTGTTTGGTCATACACGAGCGCAT
Source organism: Bacillus sp. SM2101 (assembly GCF_018588585.1). Lineage (NCBI taxonomy): Bacteria > Bacillati > Bacillota > Bacilli > Caryophanales > Bacillaceae > Bacillus > Bacillus sp. SM2101. The sequence continues at coordinate 27,630 of NZ_JAEUFG010000038.1, read as the reverse complement.
AAAGGATGTTCGTCAAAACTATTGTTTTCCCTGTACCTGGATCTCCGGTAATTAAGTGTCTGCTTTCAGATATAGTAAGCATCGTTTCTAAGATGTCTTGACAAACTTCAATTTGATTTGCAGATAGTATCTTAAATGGCGAATATTTATAGATAAACTTGTTATGAATTTCCTCTAATCGATCGCTAGCAACCCCTTCTAGAATAAGCTTATCCCAGATTTTTACGAACATGTTATTCACATCTTCAATACCGTTGTAATAATAAATATTCTGCCCTTTAATTTTATTTAGGAGATTGAACTTACTATCAGCTAATAAATAATCAATTAATAGGGTTTCAATGTGCTTTATTGAGCTTTCGTTAAATAGTTTACTTTTGACAATGATGATTTCTGTAAACCTCTTACTATTATCCCTTAAGTGTGCAGAAGTACGACCGTAAATGTCTGTTGACTTTCCTACATAAAGATTTTTCTTGTCACGTTGGATATAAACCACTGGCACCGTATCTATATCAAAATCTTTAAAATCTGTTTGTTCAAATTCCTTTCGAGATTTCTTAATCACTTCAAAAGAAGATAACTTTGTTGGAAATAAGACCACAATAACTGCCCCGCTTTCATTACATAAAATTTACTTTTGATCACTAAAACTACAATTAAAGACTTTGTTACAACTCGTTATACTTGACCTTACTCCCTAAAGATCTCTCCACTGGATATTTTTTCGCGTTTTTTTGTAACTTTGAATGAACCGCATCTTCCAAATTAATATCCAACTTGTCACAAAGCAAAAGAAGATAAATCATCACATCTGCTATTTCATCCTTTATTTCCTCGAACTTAATTTCAGCAGCTTCCTCGCTGGATTTCCATTGAAAGTTTTCAAGTAACTCACTCGCTTCTAAATTTAAGGAAATAGCCAAGTCCTTCACATTATGAAACTGTCCCCAATCCCTTTCGTCACGAAATTTTATTACAGCTTGTTGTAAATTCTCCATACTAATACTCCTTTCTAAATTCAACTATTCAATTCCATACATTTTCCGTAATTCTTTAAAGCCAATTTCAATTCCTATCGCATCTAATTTCTCACGTCGGTCATAAAATAGCTCTCTTAACATATCTTCTATTTCTTCATCAGTACCATGATGAATTTGACGATGACATGTAGGGCACAGGGCGAATAACTGAGCGGTTCTATCCAATCTGACATTAAATTCACCTTGATACTTCATCGGGACAAGATGATGAACTTCTAAGTATCTTTTCCCTGTAACTTTCGAGGTAAATGATGTATGCGACTCATCATATGCACACTTGTACCCTGATAAACGAAGCGCCTTCGCCGCAACCTGAGCGTCTCTTGGCCATCGTTTTCTACCTCCCTTATCAAGAACCGGAGTTGGCCTTGGTAACTCTTCATTCTCGTTTTCTTCTTCCTCAGTTGAAGAATTAGTTTCGCTGTCATTTTTGTCAATCAATGTTTGAACATTATTTTGGAAGTCTTCCTCTTGTTCTTGCTCTTCTTCTAAATAATGCCCATCAGAACTTAACAATAAGTAGTCATTAAATTGATCTACAGATCGCATGAACATCATATGGTTAATTTCTTTATATGAAGTCAGTAGTTCTTTTAGGTCACTTATAAGTTCTTGTGAACTAGGCAAATTATTCGCTTCGTATAGTCGACCCAAAATATGACCATTCTCATACCCTTGTGCTAGATCCCCTCGTCCACCTAAGGCGATTTGTGTAGCCGTCATGCTAGCAGGAACTGTATTTAGTTTTTTCCTTATAAACTCTGCAGTGGATCGAATTTTTTCTCTACCTAGCTTAGTTTTATATTTGTTCTTAAAGTAAGTCCACCCCTGATTTAGGGATATATATACACCGCTCAAATCCGCTTTAAATAAATAAACTATATAATAACCTTTTGTAGCTGTTGTAGTTATGTCTCTAATAAATATTGAAACCCAAGGGATTTCAGCCCATTGCCCTTGCCCAACTGATCCTACAATAAAGTAACGATTTTCATCTAGTTCTGCCTCTTCTGCAATAACATCCTTTATAACGTTTCGAACATGGTTACCCATGTCATGACCTTTAAAAATTTCAGACCTAGCTGTTTGATAATTATCCAATACATATTTAATATTATCTCGAATGCCTGCCTCATTTACATTTAGAGTATTTAGACTTTCCCTCTTTTCCAGAGAACGATTGAGCATTTTATCAATAGATACTCCAAAATAATCCGCTACCTTCACCAGAAATTCACTATCTACTCTCTGATCCCCACTTTCCATCTTTGAAAGAGATGTAAAAGGAACAGATAATTCATCAGCTAATCTCCTTAATGTCAGTCCATTTGACTCTCTATGTAACCGGATAATCGAACCTAAATGCTCCCTGAATTCTGTCATATCAATCACCTTCATTATTTTATATTATTCAGAATACTATTAAGATCCATATTTTGCAACACGCGTTTTTCTATTTTAGAAACACTTTTTTATTAGTTTAATAAAAAAAGAGTAACCACGTTACTGGTTAGCTCCTTATTTAGATGTTCTATTATTAATTTTTTCACAGACCTTTTGCTGAGAAGGTCTCTTATGTACTTACCTCATTTTAGCCCTTTTTTGAATAGTAGTTTGTTGTGTAAGTAATCTTGTATTAAACTTTATTGTAAACAAGTTTGTCATACAGAAAGGAAACAATGATAAACATTCATTGTTTCCTTTGTTATACAATTAAAATATGAAATTGGTATGTTCTCACATTGTTGCCCCTTTTGCAAAAAATTCTCAGTAAGGTTTATTTAGTTCCACCTATAATAGCCATCTTATGGGCTTTCTCCATTATATTTAGCAGGACTTTATAATCTTTTTGAATCTCATTAAATTTCTGTTCAACTTTATTACCATCTTCGATAAGAATTCCTAGTGATTTTTCTAGTTCTTTTACTTTTTTCTTCAATTGTTCATTTTCATGATTCAAGTCATTGCCAGTTCTTTGTGTACTTTGAAGATTCTTTAAAAATTCTATAATTTTCTGTAAGTTTATATCTACTTTTTCGTTTTCATGTTCTATATCTTTCAACTTAATATCATTCAAACTTGCTTGTTTACTGAGTTTTCGATTCTCCTTTCTATGTTGTTTTGCTGTTTCTATCTCTGCTTTATATTGTTTTCTTACATATGAATTCCAACGAAATCCACATGCAGCAGCAGTCCTGGAAAGCTTAGCTCCAACTTCCTCAAACGCATTTAACTGTGTTTTTCCATTTTTAATGCAACTTAGTACAACCTCAGCTAATAGTAAATCCTCTTCCTCATTCCATGAATCTTGTCTATTTGACATAAACTCTTCACCTCTCCCCCTCTTTCAATAGATTAATATGCGCTCAAAACAAGGTGTAGAATTATAAAACAGTACATATTCTGTAATATGTCTAGTCCCTATTCTATTAAGGTGAATAAGGACTTCTCAGGGTAGCGTCAGGAAAATGTGGATTAACAACGTTGAGCAAATTATAGAATAGAAAAATCGGTTCCCTACAACGTTTGGGAACTGATTTATTTACTTACCCTCTTATGCTAAAGCCCCAGTTAGTTAAACATATAATAGGGCAAACCTTGTTATAAGGAATGCCCTATTAATAATATTAATAGTTAAGTTTTTATTTTTCCGGATTGGAGATAGCCTTTTCAGCTGCACGACTTACTTCTTCCCAAGCTTGCCAAGTATTCATCTTGCTCTTCTCATGTTTGATAGCTGCATCAAAAACTTGACTCCCTAATATTAACCTTAAAGGCGGGTTCTTTTCATTAGTCAGTTTAATTAATGCCTTCGCTGCTTCCTTAGGGTGACTGTCTTTACTTTCATATTCTTGGCCTGCTAAAAATTCTCTAACAGGATTATATTCTTCATTAACAGTAGTGAACTGCATCTTTGTATATAAATTTGTCCAATAACCACCCGGCTCGACAATTGTAACATTAATTCCAAAATGTGAAGATTCTTGTGCTAAGGCTTCGCTAAATCCTTCTAATGCAAATTTACTTGCACTATAAATGCCAGTCATAGGACCAGCTAGTATTCCACCTATACTGGAAATTTGTATAATATGACCAGACTTTTGTTTTCTTAGAAAAGGCAACACAGCTTGGCTGACCCAAACAGCACCATAGAAATTAGTTTCTATTTGTTTTCTTATTTCATCCTCAGTGAATTCTTCGATCATGCCCATTATCATGTTGCCTGCATTGTTTACAACAATGTCAATTTTACCAAAATAATTAACTGCTTTTTCAATAACTTCAAAAACAGAATTTCGCTCCGTTATGTCAAGTGTAAATGATTTAAAGGTATTACTGTAATTTTTTTCAAGTTCAATTAATTTATCTGTATTTCGGGCAATCCCAACCACTTTATCACCTAATTGTAGGGCATTTTTTGTGAATTCCAACCCTAGTCCACTACTTGCACCAGTGATAAACCAAACTTTAGATGTGTTATGCGTCATTTCACAATCACTCCTCTTATTTTCTTTTCTTCTACGTAAAAGAAATAGAACAGTGACTCTAATAAATTGACATTAGAGGTGACGAAATCCATCGCATATAAAAATAGAGTATGGAAGTTAGACCACCATACCCTTTAAAGACCGATTGAGAGATATATAAATGGACATACTTTTTCCGCTTAACTCTGAAATAACCAGAGCCACTGAATTATTAATTTAGCTGTTCAATACGCGGAAATTAACTAACATTTATAAATCCCTCCTTAATTTGATAAACAAGATTATAACTAATATAAATGTATAAGTCAATTATAGAATTGCACTAACCTGCGCCCAATTAAAACATGCAAGTAAAATTTATCCTAAAGAAAAAACTCTCATTGCTTCAGCTACTGAAGCTCTTACATGTATATTTTGAGCATCCTGAATGTTATTTCTCTTGGTAATTGACTTAACCATTCTTGTACAAATATTTGAAAGTTCCCAATCTGATATATTCTCTTCAATTGTTAGAGTAATAATGTATATCCCATCTATGTTTTCGAAGGAGTTTTCGCTTTCTTTAACACTTGGTAAAGTTTCAAGCATTTTTGATAAAGATTGAATACTAAAATGTTGCAATGTTAATGATCCAACTTCAGCCTTTATCTTTTTTTGCGTTGCCCAATGATGTAAAGTCCATAATTCTGAATGACTGTCAGAATACTTACATGTTAAATATTTGTCAGGAGTGACAAAAAACAAATCATCGGTGCGGTAAAGTAATCCCCTAAGATTTTTTGGTTCTTCATTAATATTTAGGTTCCTACTCTTTCTTTCTTGTAAGAATCTATGTAATGCTCCTAACATGATTATGTCTAATTTTACGCTAAATAAAATTTTATCAAGATTTTCATAGCCATCTAACAGGTTGCTTTCAAACGTAATAGTTTTTTCATTGGATACAAATTCATCCATGCTTTGATTATCATTAAGAATGTCATACAGATTTTCTTTAATGATTCCATTGGGCTGATTGAGAAACCCATTTAAGATCTCTGTTTTATCACTTGAAATATATTGATCTACTAAAAAATAACCATGAAGAAATAACTCTTGAAAGTACTCAAAGAACGCTTGAGTAAATTCCTTCCTTTCGGGTCGTGACTTTATTACGTCAAAAAACCTCTCTCTGTAATGTTCAAAGTTGTTGTTGAAACTTAACATAAACTTTTGATCTTGACTAAACTGCTTACTAAGTTCATTAAAACATAAACTAAATCTCTCTTGAATTTCCATAATATCACTCCCCAAATAACTAACTATTACTTATATACTTTTCATTGGCAAAAACTTTTCGTGCTTCGTCATCGTCGACTCTATTAAAATCACTAATTTTAAATTCATCTTCAGGGGTTGTAACTTCAATTCTATAAACCTCTGTATTACCCATGTTATTTTCGATTACCTGGTAGAAGTTCATACTATTGTTGTTTAATGGTTGATATGGAGACAAACGGTAACTTTGTATACTATAGTTGACCCGCTCTAATTTGTTTTGGATGGTACGAAACAATAATTCATTGTCATTGGGTAATTCATTCTGAAATTCTTCAGAACTATGTTTTTGAATGAATAAAGAATACTCATGAGTGGACAGTTCACCTGAATAAAAAGCAGCTGTTACCTCAGTTGTAAATAATGCGAAATTTAATGCAGATTTGGCTTTCTGAGTGTGTTTTCTTTCAAGTTGTTCTAGGGTAACATTATCTTTTTCACTTGGTATTTTATAGTCATATTCAGATACAACTTGATCTAATGAAATGTCTTTATTGTTAAGTGATTCCTGCATTAATTGTGTACCACTACATCCGGAAACCAATAGGGTGATACTTATCATCAATAATCCTTTTATACGCAATGTTGATCCCCTACTTCTTGCTTATAATCTCTCATCTCTCGAACTTCTTTTCGTGAAAGAAAGTGAACAAAGCGAGCCGTTTCTGTAACGCTAGTTTTTCGTATCAAAGATGAATAGAGATCCTTAACTCGTTTAATTTTAATATTTCCTTTTCCAAGTACAACTGGTACTCCTAAATGTGCTTCGATACAATATATCAGCGCATTCATACAATCATGTTTGACTGTTGTCTCTACAATTATCCCGTCTTGAACTCTAGTTCCATAGAGATTTATCCAAAGTACAATTGAATCGTATGTAAATCTTCTAGGATCTAGCCTAGTGATAATCACTTTTAAGTCATCCATGTAATAATCATTAATTACATGGTCTAACTCCAGATTCTTACGAAAAAACAATTGCGATTTTTCGATATAAACCCTGTCCCTTAAATAATTACTTTTTATGTATTGATCAAGATATAGTGAGACATCTTTTTTTATAGGTGTTACATAAGAAAATGATTCCTTTTCATTTTTAAGAGGAATTTCTCCTTCACCCATAATGCTTGCTAGCAGCAAATGAAAAAGGTTTTCTGGTAATCCTACCTTTTTTAGTTGTGTTAAATAATGATCCACTCCATGCATTAATATCCTTCTCCTTTTTAAAAGCAAAAAACCCCACTGGAAAATAGACTGACTAAATGAAAGTCTGTTTTCCAGCGGGGTACTCCCGTTTCCGTATAAGATTTACTGTAAAGTTATTGTATCTCTTTTTATATTATGTTTCAAGACTTACCTTACTATCTTTAAGGCGTTTTACCATTGAAGAAATAGATTCTTCCTTAGTCCCAAGTATATTTGCTATCTCATTATTAGGCATTTTCTTATTGAAAGATAGAAAATGAGCATAAGATAAGCGCAATTCATTTAATGAGAAGTGTTCAATATTAAAATCTTTTGCAATTGCTTTAAGGTTTATATACACGGTAACCTTATCAATTGGAGTAATGTCACCATTTTTACTTTTTGATTTGAATACATATTCGGATTCATCTAATAAAGTTTGATAGTAGTACTCAGCAAAAATTTCATACTCCTTATCTATTAAATACAGAATACGCTGCTTATTTTCACCTGTTAAAATTGTAAGTGTATTGTTGTAGAATTTGATATCATCTTTAACAAAATGGAAATCAGAAATACGAAATCCTTTTATAGCTAGTATGAAAATAGACTTTCTTAATAGTGAGTATTTGGGATGTTCCAGGACTTCGGGATAAATTTCTAGTAATCTTGAGTAATTTAACACATCTCGATTAGAGTCTGTTGGTAGATATGGAATCTTTACAGCTGGATCAATGGGTACCTTACCTACCCTTTCTAAATAGTCGAAATAGCTTTTCAATATCGCAAGTATTTTATTTATAGTCTTTGGCTTCAAACCTCTTGATTTTTTCATGTTCAAATAATCTTTAACATCTCTTGAATTTATTTCGTAAAGTTCTTTTACTTTCTCTTTACTATATTTCTGAATGAGATAATTGAAAAAAAAGGTTATTTGTCTAACATGTTCGTCTATTGTAAGCTCACTTCTTTTTTTCTGTTCTCGCAAATAATTTGAATATCCGTCTGGCATGTAAATCACCCCACTTTTACATATTATACATAAACAATTCTTATATAATCCAATATATTTATATATCATCATTAAAAATTAACATTAAAGAAAAAACATAAAAGATAAAAACATTAGGATTTGCTCAATTATCTAAATAGCTACTGGAAACCTTTATACATCCACGCTTGTAAAGGTGGAAAATATTACAATGTATTTTTCTGTTCCTCTTAAACTATTTTTAATTGAACTAAGCTCATTTTTTACTTGGATAACTATTATTTTCTAACTAAAAATTAACAGTGCAAATGCACTATTAACCCCCTTACCTTTTTAAATCCTAAAGTAATTAAGGTAAGGGGGCATTTTACGAAAAAACCAATATTAAGTTCAAGCATTTAGATAAAAATATGCAACACAAATAAACTACTGATTAACATATTTTTGAAGACAATTATGTATCATTATCAGCTGCATAACGTAAATAACACTGCTCTATTTACTATTGAATTGACATTTAATAGCAACATCTGATCCTAGAGCTTTAGGATATCTTTAAATGTTTTCATGAACTCTTTAGTTTGAATTTCTTGTCCTTGTATATCAATAATTTCATTATTTTTCTGCTTTTCTAGTTTTCGTTTGATTTTTCTTGCACGAGTATCTGCGTTGTTACCTGTCTGGTTGTATTTTAGTTCTCTGTAATGTGGCAAGACGATATTGTATAAGTTTTCCCAACTAACATTTGTAGACTTTAATAACTTAAATGCATCTATATTACCATCTATTTCTACAGCAAATTGTTGGAGAGCATGTTTATATTGATCTCCAATCGATTGGTCGGTATAGTAGTCAACTATTCTATCATCTGAATTTACCAACTCTGAAACCTTAGTTGATAATGATTTAAGATGATCAATACCCGTTTTATTTATCAATGAAGAGGTCTCATTAATGTGACTAACCAACTTATCTTTAATTAGTGGCATTATATAGTATCTATGAAAGAAATTCTTGAAAAATAGTGATCCAGAATTTAACAATTGCGGAAAGCGATAGCCCTCCTCCTTAAAAAACTTATTTAACGCTGTTCGATAAGTCTTTACTCCATCTTCACCAAAAAGCTGAAAAAGAGTTTTCTTTAAACTGAATAACTCTTCAAACTGAGAAAGTCCATACTGAAAGATATCATGGTTATACATAAGGGCAATTTGCTGCAGATCCTGGTAATGCCCCATTGATTGGTATGTATTTTTTTTCTTATTTTCTTTAGGAATGCGAAATTTAATGATATGGATACTATCATTTGTTACGACTCTACTTTTTCTTGAGTCAGTGTTTTTATTGCAATACTTATAAAATTTATTTTTAATATTCTCACTATTACTAGTTAAAACTTCTCCATCTGATCCTAGGCGTACCTCAAGCTTCCCTTCTTCTACCAATGGTAAAAACCATTTAGAAAAATCTGTGAAGTTATAAAAGCAATCAATACCCCTGTCATATTTTTTAAGTTTATTTCTATATAAATGTTCAACACCGATTGTAAACCATTCCCCTATTTCTCGGACTGATGTTAAATATTTTAATAATAATTTCTTTTGTTTTGAAGTAACGTTCAGGAAAGAACCGGTATATAATAGATCGTAATGAGCAAGGTATGTTCGCTCTTGATCAACCTTATTACCGTTGAAAAAGCGATAAAATTTAGCATAAAGTTTGCTATCTTTCCAAAACAACTGCCCAGTACGAATTAATTCATTAATAGCATTATCAATTGATTTTGGGTCCATGATTTGGAACTTACGGAAGTAAGATGGGGAAACTGTTAATTGACCTGTATAATCACAATACAGCTCAATAAACGGCATAAGTGTAATAGAAGACCAGTTTAATTGTTTAATATTTTCATATTTTACGGCATGTATGTCTAACATAGGAAATCACCTCAAATTTTAACAGTGTAAAAAGTTTAAATGATTACCTATTTACCTTGAATTCAATGTCATTAATAGTTATAATAGTAGTAGTTGAAAATTGAATTTTTAGCAATAGGAAACCGGCCCTCAAAAACGGCAATTTTTGAAGGATTAATCGTTTTTCTTTTGCACATACCAAGGAAATTACTGGTGATCGGTGGGACGATCACCTATTTTTCTGTCTTTTTATGTTATGTACGTACTTAAAAGTTACTCAATAAAAAAGCTACATTATTAACCATCTATTAAATTTACAGAAAAAAGTATAGACTTATCCCGTAAATAACAAGGAGATCCTTGTCGGATGGTGTTGTCGAGCACCTTGCAACCATTCTAACATAAGAGTAATAAAATAGAAATAGTCCATGTGATATATTGACAAAATAATTAAAATCTAATACATTATATATAATAAAATAATATAAACAACCAATTATCAAAAGCTATGTTGTTAACCAACTAGTCTTTGTCGAATTGGTGTTGTCGAGTAAAGAGCCAATGTGCATCCCGCACATTGGCTCTTTACTTTCTACAATAAGGTTATCGCTTTTAATTGAATTACTATTTAATAGAGATAATTATACGTCAAGTTCCCCTTACAACAATTCAGTATTACTTCCATACTCTTCTAGCACTAAAGAATGAATAATGAGGCAGCCAGTAAAGTGTTAAGTATTGCTATAAAAATTATTAATTTATCCATTTGTGCTTTCTTTTTATTTGTTAAATACGCTAACATGCTCACCACTCCCTAAACTAGTAGATTATCATATCCTAGATCAGTAAATTATATGTAGTTGTTTGATGATATTGTAATTCTATTATATCCATTTGTCAAATATTGAATAATATTATGTGCGAAACCTTTTAAATGCATCTCCACACTTACAAATCAACATTTATACTAAATCGCAATAAAATTCGCTGCTTTTGGTTACATAAACAAGTTTTGTTATTTGCTATTAGTTGCGGTAACTTATTAGCAAGAAACACAACAATAGTGAATTAGCCTTAAATCAAGCATCTTTATTACTGTACTATTAAATGACTACTAACAATCAATTACAGCAAGTTTTAACATATATTATTAATTTACTATCATTTGCTGTAACTTGCTATTTTGTGTTGAGTGTTGCTTTGGTTTAAAATTGCTATTGAGTAGAATGTGTTTTATTTGTGATACTGATGGATTTTTTTATAACCATTTTTTTTGCTGCATCTTGCTATAAAGAGAAATAACTCATTTAAGTCGAAGTGGTTAAATATTTACAGCAAGTTATAGCAACAAATACAGGGTAGTCGATAGAGAATATTTAGTAATAATAACAATAATGTCGCTTCAAACCATTGATATATCAACGGTTTACGATTAAAATAAGTAGTATCAGCAAATTACAACCAAAAATATTGCTTTTCTAGGTTTAATATAAACAACATGACAAATTGCTAGAGAGGAGGGACTATGTTGACTGAGAGATTAGAAGTTTTTGATAATACTATAGAAGGATTGATTAAGGAAAGGTTACATAATGATAAGCTGTTTGAAGAAGCTCAGAAAAGGCCTGAGATCATATCAAATGTCTTAAATGAGGCATTTTTAGACAAGTTAGACGAACATCATTGGTATTCAACAAGCGATGCTGGAGAAATACTTGATTGCCCAGACTCGACAGTAAGATACTATATTAAGCAACTTGAAAACTATATTATTCCAGAGAATGCCCCAACGGTAGGTAAGGGGATTAGAATTGATTATATCTCACTAATCAAGCTTAAAATGGCTCTATTACTTAGAGATGAGTTTAAAGTTAGTGGGTTAAAAATGCTAGTTGGAATAGATGGGGCAGTAGTTAATACTCCAACAAGTACCGAGATAGATGTAGAGAGCAGCGACAGGACTGAAATAGAAAGGCTAGAGTACATTGTTAAACAAATGCTTTCAACAGGTCTATTTAACATTAGTGAGGAGAAAAATGCTGAAGGTTATTCACTTCCCAAAGTGACATTAAATAATGACATATTACAAAAGATAGAAAGTGCAAATAATTTACTAGAAGGTCAAACAAAAGTTGAGGAACGTTTGTCATTACTGGAACAAGATAGAACTAAGCTATCAAATCATATCGAAGACTTGGAAAAAGAGCGACAAAAAAACATGTCGTGGGAAACTAGAACTCGATTGAGAAGTAAGGCGTTAAAAAAGTGGGATGAACAGTCTTTTTTAAAAAGGAAATTTGCTAAAGAAAGTGAAAAAGAAGAGTTTATTCAAAATGTAATAGACAAGTTGTACGATGAAGAGATGAAGGACTAAACTATCCTCTATAATATATAAAATCCTGTGTTGATCATAGTCAGCACAGGATTTTTCACTTTGTATTATACTTAAAAATCTAGATCTATATCACCAACTTCAACAAGTCCAGTGTTGTTCTTTATATTACCATCGCCAAAATCCATATCAAGTTCATCTTTTGAAACAGGATTATTTTCAGATGGATCATCATTATCCAAAGAAAAGAAATCATCAAATCCACTGAGGTTTAAAGATGCTTGTTTTTTCTTTTCAGCTTGATCTTTTTCTATTTTCTCCCATTGGTCTTTTTCCTCTATTAGAGCTTGAATTCGAGTAGGTGGCTCAGAAAGAACAGCTAGACCATAAATTAGTAATTCATTCAGACGTTCGTTTCTACTGATTGCTAGGTTTACCTTAGTATTAAGTAAGTTTGAAGCATATTTATAAACATCATCAGCTACTTGAGGAGGAATGTTCTTGATGTCAGGATAAATTACTGCAACTGCTCCAGCACTTACATTCGTATTAAACATATCATCACTGTTCATTTCCCCAAAACTATAGTCAGCTAACACCTCATTATTGGTGAAAAGTGTTTTAATTACTTTGTCATACTTAAAGTCTTCGTTAATTTTAATATTATTCATTTTTGATATTGAAAGCCAACCAGGTGTTGCCCATGTTGAAAGCAATTCTGTTTTATCTAAAACCGACCTTCCGCCCATTAAAGGAATAGTTGCTGCCTCAACTAGAGAACTCGCAACAATCATGTTTGTGTATGATTTAGCGTCTATTAGTCTATTATTGGAAGTTTTGAAGTTGTTATTTTCATAGAAATCACGCATCTTTTCATTATCAATAACAAGTACATTTCCTATCTTATTTTCGTTAATAAGATCTTGTAAAATTTTTACTCCTGCTAAAGCATTTTTCCTAAAAGCAGAACCTTTTTCGTCAGATGAAGGTAGAGAACAAATTACACCTAAAGGTACTTTACCACCGGGTAAAGCTCTCTTTGCTCTTATTTGACTTAAGATTGATAAAGCAACCTTCAATGCACCATTGCCAGTTCCTCCACCAAGTGATACTGTCACCCATACAAATTCTGCTGTTTGAAATTCTTCTTTTAACAATACCTGGGCATATGTATCCTTGTTGTCCACTGCAATTTGATAACCTAATTGAGCATTTTTATCTGTTCCTTCTAGGTTTTGATATTTATCGCTCTTTGTCACGATCCTACGTTCATCTGGAATAATATCAGTGTGTTCGTTCATATCTGATATTGATGAATTAAAAAGGAACGTTGGTAATCCGAATCGAGCTAATTCGGCAGCCATACGTCCACCACCTTGTCCAAGACCAGCAATCGTCATCGATGGGAATCGATCTAACTCATTACCTATACTTTTTGAAAGTACGTGTGGTGATAAAAATGCTTTTAATTGACCTAACTTAGTAGTATTTTCTAAAATTTGTGCCATTAAAATAACTCCTTTCATTTAAAAACAGCAAGTTTTTATATTTGCGCTTTTTCTTGTCTTAATAATTTTATTAAGTCTTTCCCTCGAATAGTAATGAAATAGGGGGTACTTGTACCATCTGCTTTACGATCTATGAAGCCTTGCGATTCTAAAATAAGGAACGCAGCGTCATATCTTTTTCTCTTGCTCTGATAATCTTCTAACCTCGTTTTTATTAATCCACGTCCGGTTTCTTGTTGTTCTTTAACTATTCTCTTTAAAATTGTGATGTGAAAGGTATCAAGCTTTTTCCGTAGGAAACGGGTAACATCCTCTGGGTAAGTTATATTGTCTAGATCTACAACTAACTGATCATCTTTATAAGTTTCCACAAGAATATTAAACCTCTCTTTCTGTACCAAAATGTACCTTTATCATGTACCGTTATGGTTCATTATAGAAGAATTATTGTATAGAGGCAAGATTTACTAATTAAAAATAGTAGACTTTTTTCTATTTTTATAGAATAACTCATTCTATTTATCTATTAATGTACCATTATGAACCTATATTGTGGTACATAATTGAGAATCAATAATACCAAGAGGTTTAGCTTAAAAAGGCCAAATAGGGGATTGTTGTGGTTCATTATGTACCATAATTGTGTACCGCAAATGATTTGTAGTTTTGACAACTCATTTTCAAGGTTTTATTACTAGTTTAATCGGGCTTATTTAGCGTTTATGAAAAAATGTATATACAAATTTCAAGTGATCTCAATCGGTTTGATTATGCTTTGCTGTTTTTTAATGACAACTTATATATGTAAATAAAATTGGTTAGCATTTGTTGATAATTCTTTTACGATAATAGCAAAAAGTGAATTGTCCTTGGGAAATTTATATCTTTTGCTTCTTCTTTTATGCAATATTTTATTCATAACAGGTGCTTAATGATACACTTAGTTCTCCAAAACACTAATAATTCCAAAATATTGATTTCCGAATTTATAATAGCAGAGTGATAATAAATTACAGAGGAACAACCCTGCTGGTTCCTTTGAGGTTGTTCCTTCAACAGGAACAACCTATTACTTGATTTATAAGGGTATTTTCTATTTTTTAAACCCGAAGTCCAATACACAAATTTAGTTCTATTCCCCATTTATATTACTCTTGTTTTTGCACTGTAAATCATGGTCACTTTTCCAGTTTTCCATTATGATCAATTCATTTTCTCCCTAGACTTTATTTAAATAATCCAGTATTATTTTTACAATAAGAATTCTATTTCTAGTTGCATAGAATTGTATTTTTATAAACAAGTATTTACATAGTTACTTAGTAGTATGTATGTAATTATGGCTCTGAAAATAGAGATAGGATATAATATTATGTGATTTCAAACAGAATATATTAACCAGAATCCCTGGGCGTTAACTTTCTTTACGAAAGTTTAATTCGCTCAGGGATTTTTTATTAGGAGGTAAATATTGTTGATTAAATTAGACCAATTACTGGATGTATCTGATTATGTATCGATCAAAGGGGGGCAGTATCAGCAGAGATTGGAGATGGATAAACGCTATATTCAACTTATTTATTTTCTATACAACAGCCGTATATTAAAAGCTACACAACTAGAAGCGGTATTTGTGAACTATCTTGGTTATTCTCTTACCAGCAGGGCATTGAGAAAGCGGTTATCTAAATTTGTGGATTATGATGTGTTAGCAAGTAAACAGATTGATTATGGGATAGGCGGTCCAAAATTTGCTATTTACCGTATAAATGAAAAAGGAGCAGAAATTCTTAATGATATTGGATTGTGGCCAAGTGGTAAAACAACCAAAAATCTACGTGATCTCTTTAGAAAAACTCGTTTGGAACACTATCTTGCCACACAGGAAATTTTAATAAGAACTTTAATTGGTGCAAAAGATTTAGCAAAGCATTCGGATTCTAATGTAGAAGCTGATTATTACAGTTTAGAATCAATAAACCCTGTATCAAACCCTTATCATAATAAGACTAGCGAACATGTTTTGTTGTTACCAGATTGGATTATTAAATGGAGGAAGCAATATTTATCGATAGAATGTGATACAGGTAGTGAAAATCAAAAAGAAATAACAGATAAGATTCTAGCTTATATTCAAATGTCTAAATTAAATCCAGAACAACAACATACGGTATTATTTTGTATTACCGATAGTAGCTTCCCCATGAGAGGGACCACAGCTTTTAATAATCGTCAGCGACGTGTAGGAAATTTAAAAGAATTAGCGCAAGAAACAGCAGGTTTTTTAACTAGTCAACTAGATATTCAAGTTATCAGTATGAATCGAACACAAGAAATTAGTCCAAGAGTCTTTATGTTAAACCCTTTAACAGAAGAGAATAGAACTATTCGAATGAAATCATTTTACCGTTCATTAAAACAACAAAAAGACTATCCATACTCAAAAACTAGTCATTTTGATGAAAAGATGAATGAACAAATAAAAACGATTGAAAATGTAATTGGATTTAAGCCTGATTATATTGTTCAGGAATCAATTAATAGGCATAAAACCATAAATTCGGCTTTTATTATGCTGCGGGAAGGAGACGTTAAAAGTCTAGGAAGGCTAAAAAGACTCTCTACAGAATATAGTTTGCTTTTACTAGAAAAGGAAGGTGTAAAAATAGACCGAGTATATGGTGTCTATTATGATCACGAGGAGCTTATCAATGATGTGGTTCCATTTAAGTGTGCCACACATGTCCGTTTTTCTAGTATTAAAAGTCTTAATCGTAATGCAATTTCAACAGGAGTATACCAACGATTATTTTCAACAAAGTTGGAGGAGATAGGTTATGAATAAAAATAAATTATTTAAGAAGTTACCTTTCGTTTTTGTCAGTATTACTTTAATTGCGGGATGGTTTCTAGCTATAAGAGGAATTGTGAAGTATATAATGCTTTATACCACACCTATCGATGAAATCCCTTTGAAAATATGGGGGATAGGTAACCCGCTTACCCCATCATTTTTTGAGTTAGGAATAGCAACAATTGTTTTAATTACAGGTTGGTCGCTAGCCACAAGGGTAAGTGCATATCAGCATTCATTTTATAGGTTTACTTTTATCATGGTTATGTTAATAGGAGTTTTCTTTCAATATATATGGATTTGTACCGCTCCTATCTACAATAAATTGGTACCATTCCTAATAGAACAAGTCAATTTAATAGACCCTCGCTATCAGAGGTTTAAAGATCTGATGGTTGGAGAGATTAATGGTTTATTATATTTATTAATGGCGTTACCTTTAATTGTTGGTATTTTAGTCATACTTTGGCTAGGTAATATATATACGCAATATCAAGCTGAGACAAATGAATTCATTCGCTCCTGGCAATTAAACTTGCCACGTTTCCGAAGATTTTTTGATTTGCAAGAAACATCTGGAGAACCTGATGTTGACCTTGGTCCCAATATAAAAACAAAAGAGATTGTTCGAATTAGAGGGGCAGATCGACCTTTAAATAATTCGATAATAGGCCCTATAGGTAGTGGTAAAACAAGTGCATTGGTCTTACCTATGATAAATCAAGACCTTCACCATATGAGTAAAATGATAAATGGATTTTCTGAAGCTTTCGAAAAAGGAAACTTTCATACAGAAGATGTAAAAGGAAAATTTCTAAACGGTATTACAATCATTGAACCTTCAAATGATTTATGTAAAAAGGCATATCAGTTAACAAAAGCACACGATATTCCTGAAGAAGCTGTATTTTATATTGATCCGACAAACCCAAATACCAAATCAATAAATCCACTGCTAGGTCCAGTACATAAAGTAGCTGAAACTTTTACTATGGTAATAGAGGGAATTGGAGAACAAACTGATTTCTTTTTTGAACAAAGCCAGAGGGTGCATTTGAAGTTATATATATACCTTTTAAAGTTACATGACCTTGACTTCATACCTACATTTGATGATTTGATTGACATGTACAATAATCCGCAAGTGGTTCACCATATGCATGTAAAGTTAAAAAAGCAAATTCCGAATGATATTAATTCTATTCAGAATAAGGATGAACGAAACCATTGGAAAATAGTTAAAGGTATTGATGAGTGGTTCGATAAATCTTTAGCACTCGCAGAGGAAAGAAGAGGTTCAGTTAGTGTAAAAAAATTAATTGAAGATAGAAATAGTCCTTATTTTAATGAACCCATGTATTACGATGCAAAAGCGGAAACCGTTGTTGGATTACGCAATATTCTTAATGATATATCTTCAAATATACTAGTCCGTAGAGTGCTGTTTGGTCATTCTGACTTTGATTTTGATGCACATCTTGAATGTGGTGGAATATTATTAGTGAATTCTGCAAAAGGTGAATTGGCCAATTTATCTGAGACTGTAGGAAGATTCGTTCTGTTATCTCTACAGAATGCCATTTTTCGTAGAGAGCCTGAAATTAGTCCATATCACAGTGTATACATCGATGAGTTCCCAGAATATATATACGAGGACTTTATTTCATTTCCTTCCCAATCTCGTAAATACAAGGCGATTGTAACCATTGTTGCTCAGACTGTTGCTCAGTTATCACTAAAGTACAGTGATGACTATTTACAAACTTTGTTAGCTACTTGTCGCCATAAATTTGTATATGGTGGAATAGCACAAAAAGATGCTGAGCTCTTCAGTAATATTTTCGGAGAAGAAGAAAAGTATGAAGAGAGTTTATCCGAACAAACGGTGTCGTCTATGCTGGAAGGTACAACAAAAAGGGATGGATCAACGTTAACAAAAAAGAAAGATGTTATTATGCGTCCTAGCGACTTAATATTCCAACCCCGGTTTGTTTGCGCAGTTAAGGTGGTTGATGAAAATTCAGAGATACAAGTACAGCAAATTAATGCTAATTTTGTTCCTAAGGAAGAATTTAAGAGAGCAGAGGATAAACATTTGGTAGATTCTGTGAAAGGAAACTACTGGCTAGAGCAACGTGATGAATTTATAAAAAAATATCGTTTAGAAAATAACTTCGGTCAACTTGATGACGAATCGGAAGAGGTAGTAACCCCTGATTTAGTTGATGAAAATGAGAAGGAAGAATTGTTACAGCTTCAGCGTAGTACAGCTCGTCCGCGTGAAATGATATCAAATGGAGATAGTGATTATATTGAACCAGAGGAAATTGCACCTCAAATTGTTACTGAAAACATTGTTAAGAAAAATGAACATAACTCGTTAAAACAAGTTGAGGATCAAGAGAATTATATTGAGAGTGAAAAAAGTTTAGAACTTTCAAATAACAATACTCCATCCAAAGGATTTACTGACGACTTTATTGATAATGAATTGTTGTTAGCTGATGATTTATTTGGTAAAACGAATGTCAATGATGAAAAAAGTGGGCGTGTAATAAGTAATCCTAATCCAGAGTTTGAAAAAGAAATAGACGAGGTATTGAAAAAATTAAATTGATATCAAACTACTCACCAAGTAATACTCGTGTAGCTTTGAAATAAAGTCACGATGCTTATTAAAAAGATTCGTTGTTTTGAATAAAGTCATGATGTTAACAAAAAAGATGCAACGGTATTCTCCTTTGGATATGGCTTTATCAAGACCTAAATTACAAAAAAATAGACAAATTAAAGGACATTACATCTTTTAAGACTAATATGTAATGTCCTTTCTTATTCCAGAATTGGACCATTGAATGAAAATGAAATATTACATATTGGTATGGAATCCTTTGTAATACGATCAGCTTTTAGGGGAAATACCTCCATCTACTACAGCTGCAATTTCCTTATAGTAGATGTGATCTTTAGATATATCACTAAATCCTAGATCAGGTCTATTAGATGTATTTAAACCTAATGCTCTTACAAACATTACCGCATTTCCTGATATAAAAAACACAGTAGTTAGAGACAAAAGTAAAATAATAAATAATAATTTTCAAGTTTTTACCCTCCTAAAAATATTGTCGAATAATTTATAACATAATTAGTTATATATGGATTAATTTCAATAGCTTAGTGTACAAAATTTCCGAAATGTTGAAGGTACCCCTTATTGTTGTAAATTTGCTGTTTTTCTGACGCTACCCCTGTATACCAAATACTTAATCAGTCAACAATTAATGACCCCTAACAAAGGTTATTAATATACCATTTTCAGTAATCTACTTTGCAGTATATCGAAGCTTAGCTCCCTCTACCCTTAATATGAGTAACTTCTCAGAGTAAAGAAATTTATGCCTGTTTAATAAAAAATATGTAAATATTTGTAGTATTTTTTCAATGCTTATTTTATTATGGATAATAGGGCTTTAGTAGTACTCCTAAAGTCTTTGTTAGAAAATTAATTGTGTTTTAGGAGGGATATTTATTAAAAAATTTATTACGTCTTCATTTTTACTTATCCTTTTATTTTAACAGGTTGTGGGGATCTGAATATTGAATTAAACAAGGATGGTTCCGGAGAGGCAGTTTATATTATTCAATAAAATTATTAAGCAGAGTAGAGAAAGAAGATGAAGAATGGGTATTAGATTTTAATGAAGAAAAAGCTGGGTACTATTTCACTGAGATAGAATAATACTCTAAATACTAAACTGGCATCATTTATATAGAGTATTGTAGAGGCTGAAAAATTACTTATAGTCTCTGCAATTTATTTCAAAACTTCCCAACATAGATATGTAGAAAGATTCAATAGATAATGAAATATTTAGGAGGATATTATGAAAAAGACATTATTAATTTTTAGTTTTTTATTCAGTTTATTTGTGATGAATACTACTGCTTCATATGCTCAGCAGTCAATGTTCAATGATGTTTCAAAAGACCATTGGGCAATTGAAGAAATAGAGTTTCTATCAAGTTTAGATGTAATCAAAGGTTATAACGATGGCAACTTTGGACCAGAAGATAAAATAAAACGAGCACAGGCTGCAATCATGGTAGTTAGAGCTTTAAAATTAGATATTGATAATCGACCTGATCCTGGTTTCAAAGATTTGGATAACAATCACTATGCATATAAAGAAATTGCAACTGTTGTAGATGAAGAAATTTTCCCTAAAACCGATTATTTCAAGCCAAACGAAGAGCTGACAAGAGGAGATATGGCAAAATTACTTGTGAAGAGCTACGATTTAACTGGAAGGGTAAATATTGAGTTTGAAGATATTGACTATAGTAATGACTTATATTCATTCGTTAATACCCTTTATGCTAATCGTATAACAACTGGATACTCTGATAATACATATAAACCTCAAAATTCAGTAACAAGAGCTCAGTTCTCTGTTTTCTTTGCAAGAATACTAAATGAACAATTTAAACCATCCGTAATTAATGAAAACTTTTTAGAATTAGCTTCAGGTGGAGTACTTGTGGGGTGTAATTATTCCTTAGAAAATGACGTAACTGCAAAAGAAATAGTGAATGATAATGGGGACCCTGAGTGGGAAGGGTTTTATGATGGTGGATATGGTAGATTATACAATGGTTGTGTATACTATGAAGATGGTTTTGAGTCTGAGGGCTTAATTCAAACAATTGATATTGATGGACAATTATTTAATATGTCACCTGAAGACATTAAAACAATAATTGGAGATCCTGATAGCGAAGGATTCGATGATATGACAGGAGAATATTATCAAAAGTATTTAGCAGGGAATTATATATTAACTATTTATTTTGAAGACTCGCAATCTATAGCTAGGGCTGCAAGATTAAAACTTATACCATAAACTTAGGATATTCGTTAGTCCATTTAAGATTTTTAATATGGTCCCTTTGAAGGACTAATACTGTATTCCTTAAGGACTAAGAATGAAAAAAAGAGGTTGAGACATAAGTTGAAACCTAACTGATTTTTATACAATACGCAAAAATAAAACCGTATGAAATCAAGGTTTATAAATTTGATTTCGTGCGGTTTCTTCATTTTAATTGGGTTTTGTCCACCTCTTTTTAAACTAAATATATGGAGGTTGTCATGAAGAAGTATTTAACTTTATTAATTATCCTTTTTGTAAGTTTATGTGCTCCCGTTACTGTAAATGCCTCTAGCATTGAGTTAACAGGTGAAGAATATGTAGATTATGATAGATGCTGTAGAATGCGGAGTTTCTGAAGGTATCATTAAGGGTTATATTGATGAAAAGAAACTCAAACCTAATAATCCATTAACTGAGGCACAATACCTTACCATGATTTTCGGTACTTCATTCCTTATTCTTTAGAAAATAGCCTTAAAAATGCTTCAAGTGATTCTCACTAGGCAAAAAAACAATATAGTTTCGCGGATAATTACAACTTAAGTGTATCTGATTATTCTGTGATGGAAAAATGGGACAAGCCAATAGTTATAGGCACTTATATAATTTACCTTTTAAAGGCAATCCCCAAATAACTGTTTACTTATGGAATGAAAACGGAAGAGAAAAGGAAATTATTCAAAACGATAAGCAAGTATTGATACCAACTAGTAAAGGTCAAAATATACATGAAGTTTTAGCAAAATGGCCTGATGGTGAATTATCATACACATTTGTAATAGAATAATAGAAGTTAGATAAACAGTTCTACTTCAGATAAAAAACGATGTTTGGATATAAAATAATTGTTAGATTCATTGAAAAAGTCTAGAAAATATAATAGATTATTAAGTTATTAAAATTAAAACAGCTGTTAACTAAAATGGCGCAAATATGGATTAAGTTGGTCTACGTGAAAATTTAGTGGCTATTGTTAGGGAAGTAGTAGGAATAACGGCAGAAGATATAAAGGATCATTTAAATAGATATACTGGAGAGGACGACCCCGAAGTAATAGCGGAGGCTTTCGCTGAATATAGATTTAATAGTAGGATAGAAAAATCGGTGAAGCTACAGAAAGATCATTAAACGATTATAGAAAGGGGCATAAATGATGAGTAGTAAAGAACCTAAGTTTATGAAAAGCCCATATTTCAATGAGAAGCCTGGTAATTGGCAGCTTAAACCTGGAGCGCCCGAAGAAGTCAAAAAGGAATTTGAAGAATTCATGGAATATGACGAACCGGGTAACTTGGATGAACCTAAAAAAATCGAATGATCTTTGCCTAACACCGCGTATATCGTGGTTTTTTATTTTGCCTAAATATTAATAGTAACGCCAGCTTAGAAATTATGATTTGCTAAACTGATGAGGTGACGAGTAAGTCGTCAAGTCTGGTATTATTTATACAAGTGTGACTTTTAAGCAAAGATGTACCGTTTATAAGAAAGATGTACTGTTTTGAAAAAAGTTATACCGTTTTAAAAAAAGGTAAACCTATTTACCCCTTTGGATATGCATTTTCAAAGGGTGTTTTTATGTTAAAAATAACATGTTGGTATTTAACTATTGGGCCATATTGTTGAATAAGGGACTGCCTTTATCATTAGGTTTTGAAGTAATTGATAAAAAGTAAAAATGGGAGAAACAAAGATGGCAAATATTTTGTTATTCATTATCAGGATGCTTTCTTAAAGATTCCATGATTCTAAAATTGTATAAGTTCTATATTGACCTATACTACCGGTTAATATTACGTAACTATTTCCTTATAATTGGTTAAACAAATACAGATTTTCCGTATTTGTGAGTAATAATGGAATAATTTTATTCTCCAGCCGGCTAGGATTATCTCAAAATTAAGTTTGTAAGGTAAATAATTTGAAATTTAATAAGCATTTATTGATGGGAAAATGTTTGATTTGAAAATTTTGTTATGAAATAATAAGTAATAATTGAAGGGGCTGCTAGACAGTGTTATGACATTATAAGAAAGGGGAAGATAAAATGTATCATATTTTCAACTTTATATAACCATTAATAAGAGGTCCACCCTCCAGAAAATGATAAGTATTCATCTAAATACAAAATCATTAATGGAGGTAGTTGAATGATAAATAGACTAATTTTGAAACGTAAAGAACTAGATAAGGTACTAGACTTCTTAGAGAAAAACAACTTAGGTAATAGTGTGGTGCTATTATCTGAGGGAGATAATACATTTTACAAGAGAGCAATTGGTAAAGGAACTAACTCAAATCCTCAATCCTTTAATGGGGAGGGTTTGTGATGGAATATTTCAATATGTTTAGACAGCTTTGGTTATACGCTGATCGAGAACGATGGAAAATTGTAGTTTACTTGACCTTGCATGCAATTTCTATGTTAGGTGAATTAGGTAAACCTTTTGCTTTTTCCATGGTCTTAAATGCACTACAGAGAAATGAATCTACTGTAGTAAGAGAAGTTATGACTTGGTTAGGATTCTATCTATTGTGTTTTTTTGTATTTGAAATATTCCATAGAAGTGCACGTTTTATAGAAAGATTTGTTGCGTTTCGCAATCGAAAACGTTTTGTAAATTCGATGTATAGCCACCTTCAGTCGTTACCTCTAAGTTGGCATTCAGACAATCATTCAGGAGCGGTCATTGATAGAGTGAACAAAGCGGCAGATGGATTATATAATTTTGGTCAATCTCAATCTATGTATATTCAGTTTTTTATGAACTTTTGGGTGCCATTGATTATTTTATGGACAATTTCTCCCATAATCTCTGTATTAGCTGTAATCAGTGGATTGACATTAGTGGTTATCACGAAAAAATTATATAACTTATCAATCCCAGAATATCGTGCACAGAATGATAAATTTCATAATGTTGCAGCAGGATTACATGATTATGTTAGTAATATCACAACCATCATAATGTTAAGACTAGGCAAATCAGCACAAAAAGATATTGATGAGCGTATTAATCGCGCATTTCCGCATTTAGTGAAAGAGAATTACATTACACATATAAAATGTTTCATTGCAGCACTCATCATGATATCACTTGATGTTGGAGTAATTTTTTATTACATATACTCTCAGAAACAAGCTGGTAGTGTAATCATGATTGGTTCTGTAACAGTCATTTTCTTTTATTTACACCAATGCATGTCATCATTCCAATTTTATTCAGGGGATTATGAACAAGTCATTCACTGGAAAACGGATTTTGAAGCTATAAAGCCTATCTTAGATGAAAAGGCGAAAACAAATGAAGATATTGGTACTAATCTTGATCAATGGAAGCAACTTAACTTGAATTCACTCCACTTCTCATATGGAGGTGGGAAATATCATTTAAAAGATGTATCAATAAACATAGAAAAGGGTAAAAAGGTAGCATTTGTTGGTGCAAGTGGCGCAGGAAAAAGTACATTACTGAAAGTATTGCGTGGACTAACACCTGTTGAGGAAGGAACACTGACAAAAGAGGATGGTTCGAATCTACCCGTTACTTCACTTTCAACAATCACAACGCTCATCCCACAAGAACCTGAGATTTTTGAAAATAACATTCATTACAATATAACGATGGGAATGCCAGGTAGTGAAATAGAAGTTGAGAATGCCTTGCGAATTTCGGGATTTAAAGAAGTTGTAGCAAGATTGCCGCATGGTCTTGAAAGTGATGTACGAGAAAAAGGTGTGAATTTATCTGGTGGTGAAAAACAAAGGTTAGCTTTAGCCAGAGGAATTTATTCTATAAAAGATAGTGAGATTATTCTTCTAGATGAACCTACTTCTAATGTAGATCCTGCAGTAGAGATGACAATATTTAAGCGTTTATTTGAACATTTATCTGATAGAAGTGTGATTAGTGTTCTCCATAGATTACACCTTGTGAGACATTTTGATTACGTATATGTATTTAAGCAGGGTGAAATCGTTGAGGAAGGTACTTTTGAGGCACTTCATAATGCTAAAGGTGAATTTGCTCGTCTTTGGGAGAAATATCTCGCTGAAGAGGAAGTAGAAGTAGAAAAATATGTCTACGGAAATAAGAGGTAGAGAAGAAGTTAGATATATTGACGAGTTTGATATTAGAATTTTAGACTTCATTTAACTTCTTAATCTTCTACGGTTTGGCGCATATCTGAAATATAGATATGTGCCATTATTCATTTTAGGGCCATATTGTGGAATAACAAGTTTTTTTGATTAATCAGTTTTATGGATCTATCGTTGAAGAGATATTAAACAGTTATCGACTCAATACCCAATATGTTTAATAAAAAAATTCAAGCCCTGTCACAAGGGCTTTTAATTATGGAGAAAAAGAGGGGATAACATGAATTTAATTAAAAACTTTTCAGCGGGATTTATAAAATTAGACCCTATTGGAACTGCACTAAATTTCTTGTATGGGGTAGGTAATTTAATTTTTATTGCAATGTTAGCACTCGTTACAGTATTAGATTGGGTAAGTGGAATTAGAGCATCAAAAATTGATGGGACGTACACGTCTGAGTATGGGAAATCAGGAATTTACAGAACGTTAGTTATGTTTTTATTACCAGTACTAGGGAACATTGTTGACCAAGCTTTATCAACCACTTTTATTCTGTACGAAATTGAAATTGGCATGTTTTTCTCTTTAATAACTGGAGATCTGATTTATCAAACTTTAATGAGTGCGGCTGAAATTTTGAACGTGCTGGGTGGGGAAAATGGGTGCCAATTAAAGTTGTAGAAAGTGTAGTATCTGAAATCAAAGCGAAAACAGACAGATCTAATAAAAGAAGAGAAGTTATTTATCCAGAGAATAAAGATGGTGAGCACAAATGATTCCAGTACGCAAAAACCTAGTATCTAAAAATAAACATAAACTTAAATGCCTATATACGATGAATGCTGAGTATATCACTATCCATAATACTGCAAATGATGCTCCTGCAGAAAATGAAATTGAGTATATGATAGGCAATAATTATGAAGTGTCATTCCATTATGCGATAGATGACAAAGTTCCAATTAATCGTAACGCTTGGCATTGTGGTGACGGTCAATACGGAGTAGGAAACCGTAAATCAATTGGTATTGAAATATGATACTCAAAAAGTGGTACAAATAGATACAAAAAAGCAGAAGCATTGAAATTACAATCTAACCCTTCACTTGTAAGGTTAGTTGTAGAAAGACAACCACAAACAATGCAAGAGTTACAACAGTTGTTAACTATGAGGGGGGTTACACCAAAATAATAATTTCAATGATTCTAACTATCGAATTCCACCACCTTGGATACCACGTTTTGTATAGTAATAGATAAATTTTCAAATGTTTACTTAATGGTCAGATTTATCTCTAATACGTGGTTCTGGGCAGGATGGTGTTGGACACCAATAAGTTTCTTCTCTTGTACTATATCAACATTTAATATCAGTTTTGCTCTATGCATTTAGGTCAGTAGATTTTGGATTTCTTTCACTACAGGTAATTCAATTATCTTAGGTATACAAAGAAGCTGTTGATAAAACTTCAGCTTTAGTCTTTAATTCACGAACTCTATCAATCCAAATATGTAACCTCCTTTCCAAGGACCTAGAAAAGAGGCGGAGTTGAAAAATGTATTTAAAAGACTTGTTATATTGTATGTACAATGATTAAAGCTGTTACTAAATACAAACGTTTGTCCAAGCAAATATTTAAAAATACCATATACATAAGTAGAATAATATTTTGGAGGTGAAAAATATGTATGGTAAGGACAAAGATTGTAAATGTAGAGTCGTTCCACCACCACCTCAAGGACCACAGGGACCACAGGGACCACCAGGACCACCTAGTATCTTATCATATGGTGTTTTAAGAGATGATCAAGATCCATTTTCACAAGATGATCAGGAACCAATTGTTCCACCAGGCGGATATAATATGCCAGGTCCTTCTAATATGACAACTCTTAATCCTGGTGATGGTTCCATCACTGTGCAAAATAGCGGAGACTATGAAATTTCATTTACTG
>NZ_JAEUFG010000037.1:3887-35228 GCF_018588585.1 Bacillus sp. SM2101 | reverse complement strand
TTAGGCACGCCGCCAGCGTTCGTCCTGAGCCAGGATCAAACTCTCCAATAAAGTTTGATTGCTCATTTGTTCAAAAAATTAACGTTGACGCTTTTGCTTTGTTTAGTTTTCAAAGAACATTTTTTGTTGCTATCGCTCAGAGGCGACTTAACTAATATAACATTTCTGTTTGCTTATGTCAACAACTTTTTTAATGTTTTTTAACACGATGTTGTTGTTAACAGCAACAGATAATAATATATCATCTATACGATTTACAGTCAACACTTTTTACGGAGAAATTTAAAATCTATGAGATTTAATTTCTACTTACACCTTGGTGATCAACAAAAGCCCGACCTTGTATCCGTATTATATCGCAACACCATTAGGCAAGCATTCCTAATATACAATATATAACGGAAGGTCGGACTTCTTATCAAATACCGTTTTCACATAAATATTTTCTAGTTGTGTACGTGTTTATTTCTTAATACGTAAATCAGCAATTAATGTGAAAACAGCCCTTTTATATAATACGATGCGGATTTCATGATGCATCACTTTGCTGATTAGAAAATCTACATCTATAATATGAAACTGAAACTATTAAACTAAAAATACGAAATAAAGTACAAATACGATAAATAATCCGTACATAATTGGATGTATTTCCTTCGCTCTACCTTTTATGATCATCGTAATTGGGTAAAAAATAAATCCAACTGCAATACCCGTTGCAATACTGTATGTTAATGGCATAGCTACAAGTGTTAAAAATGCTGGTACAGCAATTTCAAATTGATCCCAAGCAATTTTTCCTAAAGAAGAAACCATTAAAATACCAACAATAATTAATGCAGGCGCAGTTACCTCAGCTGTTACAACATTTAATAGTGGAGAAAAGAATAACGCAAGTAAGAAAAATCCTCCAGTAACGATAGATGCGAATCCTGTTCTTCCTCCTGCTGCTACCCCTGCTGATGATTCAATATAAGAAGTTGTCGTTGACGTTCCAAGAACTGACCCTACTACTGTTGAGGCAGAATCAGCAAATAAAGCTTTACCTGCACGAGGCAACTTGTTTTCTTTCATTAGCCCCGCTTGATTCGCAACCGCGACTAATGTTCCAGCAGTATCAAAGAAATCTACAAAAAGGAAAGTTAAAATAACTAATAGCATTTGTTCAGTAGCTATGTTCGTTAAATTAAATATTGCTTCTCCGAATGTAGGCTCTAAGCTTGGTACTGCCCCAACAATTTTATCCGGAGTATCTATTAAGCCAAAGATCATACCAGCAATTGCAGTCAAAGCCATACCATAAAAGATGCCACCATTAATCTTTCTTACCATGAACATAACAGTAATAACAACACCAAAAATCGCTAGTAATGTTTTACCGTTCGTTAAGTCACCTAGACCGACTAAAACAGCATCATTATTCACAATGATTCCAGCATTCTGAAAGCCAATAAATGCGATAAACAAACCAATCCCTGCTCCAACTGCATGTTTTAACTCGGCTGGAATTGCATTAATAATCGTTTCACGCACACCCGTTAATGTTAATACAATGAAAATTAACCCTGATACAAAAACTCCAGACAACGCTGTTTGCCAAGGTATCTCATAAGTAAGGATCACTGAAAAAGCAAAGAAAGCATTTAATCCCATACCTGGTGCTAATGCAATCGGATATCTTGCAAGAAGCCCCATTAGTAATGATCCTATCGCAGCTGCTATAGCAGTAGCAGTAAATACAGCACCTGCATCCATGCGTAATTCGTCTGGATAATCAGGAATAGCTCCCAATGACAACGTGAAAGGATTAACAGCTAAAATGTACGCCATAGATAAAAATGTAGTTAACCCAGCAATAAATTCAGTTCTATAGTTCGTACCTAATTCCTGAAACTGAAAATATTTTTTCATTATATATACCTCTCCCTTATGAATGATATCGCCATATATTTGTAATAAAATACGCCCCCTAACTACTAGGGGGCGTTGACATATAGGAATAAAGAGAGAAAAGGAAATATAGACAAATAGCAAACTCCAACAACATATAAGCATAAATCAAAATATAAGTTCAATTATTGGATTGTTTGAAGTTACTATGTCCATACAATTTCATCAATTTATACCTCGTAGTCAAGCCATTTACGGTAGCTAGGTAGAAACTTTTAGCCCATATCACTAAAAATATACGACGTATTTTTACAAACTTCGGTCCTCGTTTATTCTAACAACCACAATTGAGCATGTCAATAAAAAACACGAACATTATATAAATAATGTTCGTGTTTGTTCGTGATTAATACTAATTCTCTTTAAGTACCTTACTTAACAAGTATTCAGTGTAAATATTTACTCCCACTCAATTGTTGCAGGTGGCTTACTAGTAATATCATATACCACCCTGTTTACATGATTCACTTCATTCACGATTCTTGTTGATATCACTTCAAGAACCTCCCAAGGTATGCGCGCCCAGTCAGAAGTCATACCGTCAATCGATGTTACAGCCCGTATACCGATCGTATAATCATACGTTCGTGCATCTCCCATTACTCCAACACTCCTGATATTAGGTAACACAGTGAAATATTGCCAAATATCTCTATCCAAGCCTGCTTTTTTAATTTCATCACGTAAAATAGCGTCGGATTCTCTCACTATTTCTAATTTATCTTCCGAAATTTCTCCAAGAACTCGAATACCTAACCCTGGCCCAGGGAACGGTTGACGCCAAACAACTTCATCTTTTAAACCTAACTCTGTTCCAAGTGCTCGTACCTCATCCTTAAAAAGTGTATTTAACGGTTCAATAAGTTCAAACTGCATATCTTCAGGTAGTCCACCTACATTATGATGAGATTTAATCGTTTGAGCCGTTGCTGTACCACTTTCAATAATGTCAGTATATAAAGTCCCTTGTGCTAAATAGTCAATACCTTCCAGCTTTGCAGCTTCATCGTCAAAGACGTAAATAAATTCGTTTCCTATAATTTTTCTTTTCTGCTCTGGGTCGGATACGCCTTGTAACTTCTCCATAAAACGTTGTTTCGCATCTACTTTAATGACGTTCATATGGAACCCTTCACTAAATGTTTTCATCACGCCTTCTGCTTCATCTTTGCGTAACAGACCATGGTCGACAAAAATACATGTTAATTGGTCACCGATTGCTTTATGGATTAACACTGCTACTACAGAGGAATCCACTCCACCGCTTAATGCACATAATACTTTTTTATCTCCAACCGTCTTGCGAATTTTCTCAATTTCCATTTCAATGAAGTTCTCCATTGACCATAGCTCTTTACAATGACAAACTTCAAAAACAAAATTTTTCAAAACATCATTACCATATTCAGAATGCCTTACTTCTGGATGAAACTGTACTGCATATAAATGACGAGACTCATTGCTCATCCCTGCAATAGGACACGATGGACTAGTTACATCAATTGAAAACCCTTCAGGTGTTTGAGTAACTAAGTCGCCATGACTCATCCAAGCTACTTGCTCTTTCGGCAAATTTTGAAATAGGGTTGAATCATTTTGAATAGAAATCGTTGCCTTACCATATTCACTATGGGTTGCTCCTTCAACTTTTCCACCGAAATGTTTTGTCATTAACTGCATTCCATAACAAATCCCTAATACTGGAATGCCTAATTCAAAGATTTCCTCATCACAATGATAAGCATTTTCATCATATACGCTGTTTGGCCCACCAGAGAAGATTATCCCTTTTGGGTTCATCTTTCTTATTTCTTCAGCTGTAATTGTATGCGGGTGTAATTCACTGTAAACACCCAATTCACGAATTCGTCGCGTAATTAATTGGTTATATTGACTGCCAAAATCAAGTACTACAACTATTTCTTCATAATGTTGCAAGCTTATCACCTCAATAGAATTTTTCAATCAAGTATGTTGTCTTTATCGTTTTTCAAAATCAAGGTAAAATATACCTTATGATATTGACAAATATACAGATCGTTACACAGTAGCTATGATAAATCTTCCAAAATTCAGCCTTCACCATATAAATAATTATCATATGCGATCAATGAGCACAATGATTATTTAAGGTGATGATATCTTTACTTCATAAAAAAGGCTATCTTCGCATTCATTGTTGCATTTCGTAATAAGAGCTAAAAACGATTATTTTCTTCTCAATAGACTATAACAATCTTTTAATACACATCAGCAACTCAAATATAAGTGAAAAAGCGACAAAGTTTACGAAAAGAGCCTAAAAAAAACTAGAATCCCCCCTTTATTATATAAAGGCAGAAATTCTAGTTTTTTTGTACAAATAGAATTAACTGCCTTCATAGTCAGGTTATTATCGGTAACCCGGTAGAGACTCTCGAACCTTATTATCAAGGATATATGAAGGAAAAAAATACGCTGTATTTAATTGGCTGGATTTTTCCACTGCCAAACAACAAAGTTGTAGCAATAAAAATTCTCCATCTTTTAATTTACACTATTCTATCAACCTACTACTACTTGGTCAAGATGCTGTCTTTTTAATTAAATTTTCCCATAATTCTACCGACTTTTCCCATTCGTCTTTTGCATTATCTTTGCGATATAATGCTCTTTCATAGCTTTTCGTTAGCTCTGTCATTTGTTGATGACCAAAATAAGAGTCGATATACCTTGCATAGGCTCTTAATGTTTGTCCCTCTTTGCGCCCAAGCCCATATACCGCTAACTGCTTTAGCAGTGCTGCATATGCCTTAAAGTAAACAACTTCATCCCTTCGGTTTTTATATAACAAAATCATCACACTCGGATACCATTTTAATCTAGTTTTTCTTAATATGAAGAACATGAGGGTCGCAGTAATAAGGACAATAACTATAGGCTTCCATGGTATTGATATATTAGAGCTACTTTCCACTTCATATTTATTTGCTTCCTCTTCTTCTACTTCCTCTTCTTGTAATAGCTCTGGCTGTTGACTTTGAACTTCAGGTACATGAACCTCAGCAGCATCTCTATTAATATCTCGTCTAAAATCATATGGATTAGTAAAACCTTTTGTAGGCTCAAATGTAACCCATCCAATCTCTTCGAAATACACCTCAACCCAAGAATGGGCATTGTTGTTCGTCACTTCATAAACGTCATGTTTAATCTTTTCTCCATTCGTAAAACCCTTTACCCATCGTGCAGGAATGTCCAATGATCGTAATAGCACAACCATCGATGTAGAAAAGTTATCACAATACCCCTTCATCGTCTCAAACAAAAATTGATCAACATAATCTTCTTCTTCTCCAGGAATCGCTACATCCTCTGTTTCGTATTGAAAATTCACACTGTCAAAGTACGATTCAACAGCCTTCACTTTATCATATTGGGTTTCCTTACCTTCAGTAATTTCTTTAGCTAAATCACGTACTCTTGTTGGCAAAGTGTCTGGTAGCTGTAGGTACTTATAGATAAAACGATTTGATTCATCATATGGTTTCGCATTTTGTAAGGCTTCAACAGAATACTCAGGTAAATTATAGAGTGTCCTATAAGATGTTAAACTGGTAATCTCTGAGTCTCGCTCAACATATAATCTTTCAGTCGTTTGGTTGAACTCAAGAGGTACGCCCTCGATTGATGTCAGTCCTAGCGGATATACGATAAATGGTTGTTGTTTCATCATATTTATTTGTGCTTCTACAGGAGTTTGTTCTACACTCTCGAAAGACCACCAATCACCATACACCTCAATTAATCTATCAAATGACCGTCGTCCAGAGCTTTCAGATGAAACCCAGCCCTTTCCGGTATAGACATCCTCAGTTTCTATTCTCCAGTAATGCTTCTCACTTGCTTCTACCGTAAAAACAACCTCGTCATCAGGAATAAAAGGGCCGCCTAACTGTGAACTATCTGATGAAAACCCAACCTTTTTCACACCACTACCAGTTCCATCATTACCTAGTACATACGATTTCAAATAGGGTACAGGGTCAGGCCATTGAGGTTCAGCTTTCGGAACGAGAAAACCGACAAAAGCAGATACAGCAACAATAGCAAATGTTGGTAACAACCATTTGAAGAAAAAATCTCTTCTGTTGTTATTTAACAACTCCGTATCAACCGTGCGCTCATAATATAAAAAGCTTATCATAATTAAACCAATAACCAATATACGCACAATGGCATGTTCTGCTTCATATGGTGTAAACGTATCAATCACGGTTGTATATATAATTGTTAAAACAAAAAAGGTAAATATACGTTTTTGGTGCACAATCCAATAATGCATCAAGTAGCACATCATCCACAGCAAAATGAAAAATAGCAGACTTCGAAAATAACCTGTCATTTCTGTCCAATTACCGTCCAAAGCCATGGATATATTATATGATATCTCTTGATATATGAGATTTATCAACTCAATTTGAAAGAAGCTCCCATCTTGGTAGGTCGTATGGAGCATATAAAACATGATTAATCCAGTTATAAGTAGTGATAGCCAAAAACGAATACGAAAATATAGTAATAGAAGACATATAACTAAAAAGACAAGGAATAATGATATACTTCCAGTATCGGTAATGAGAGTCAATGGTCTGAGCCACTCCCATAACAGAAAAAGGCTAAAGGCGTATAAAACGATGTTCCTCATGTTAAAAAGTTCATCTTGACGTATCATGGTCTACCCACCTCATTAAACACATCTGTGAAACGTTCACCATATATAATCTTTGGTAGGATACGATTCTTTTCAATGCTTTCAATTAATTGAAGCTCCTCTGTTGATGGTTTAGCATCATTATCTTTAACAAGATTAAAGATGATGCTAGCGTTACTTAAAGCCATTCGTTTCATAAATTGCATCATTTCTTCGTTAAGGTGTGTAGAAATAAGCATAATTGACACTGATCGATGGTATTTTGCTATTTCACTTTCTAACTGCGCAGTAAATGCCACTTCCTCTTCGGCCTTGACTCTTGCTAAATGATGCTGAATTTGTTGCTTTTGAATTCCCCCACTTCCTAAGGGAATCTCTACGTTTTCTTTTCCTATAGAGATAAATCCGATTTGCGATCCTCTTTGTAATATTGCATTAGTCACCGAAGCTGCAAATGTAACCGAATGTTCAAATGCTACAGAACGTGACCGATCGAAAAAAACGACAATATCGTTACTTTGCTGTTGCTCAAATTCCTTTGTCATAATCGTATTTTTTCTTGCTGTCGATTTCCAATCAATCCATGAAAAGCGATCACCATTTCTATATTCTCTTACACCTGTTGTAACAGCTGTTTCACGATGAACCTTCAAACGTGAAGACGTCATACCTTGTTCAAATTGGTTTTCGCCTTGAGAATAGATCATATCAATACACTTCGGATAAACTAATATTGAGTGTTCAGCAATATAGTTTCGCTCTTTTTCAATTAACCCAAGAAAATCACCTGTTTTAACTCTTATGTTAGACAGTTTAAATTCTCCTCTTGGAATAGACTCAATAATATATTCATACGAATAACTTCTCTTAAACCATGAAAAAACAATAATCTTTGATCTTTTTGATTGTATAGCATTGAGTAATGATGCTGGTAAGGTCTCTTCTATTAAAATATATAATAGCGGAAGTGGATATTTACGTCTTATCGTAATTGTTCCCGTTAGTTTTTCTCCTGCGATAAACTGACTTTGATTAATAGTACGTTCCACCTCAAAGAATCTGATAGGGTATATTGCTAAAATGAGAGAATAACATACAAACGGTAAAAAACTAAACAATAAAAACCAACTAACGAAACCACCCTGAAACATCGCATATACAAATATACCTGCTAATAATAGAAGTATCAAAAAGAACTTTCCGAAAAACAGTACAAAATTATTTACCTTTTTCATAATTACCTCAGCGATCTTTGACGTTGAATAGGTATACGTGTTCTTTTAATTACTTGTTCAATGATATCCTCTGTACTTAAACCTTCGAACTTTGCTTCCGATTTTAAAATAATGCGGTGAGAAAGAACAAACTGTGCTAAATATTGTACATCATCAGGTATAACGTAGTCTCTATCATGGATAAGAGCAAATGCCTGACAAGCTTTCATAAGCGCAAGCGAGCCCCTTGGACTAACTCCTAAGTACGTAGATGTATGATTACGTGTCCCTAAAACAAGGTCAACAATATACTGTTTCAATTGATCATCCACGTAAACTTCCTTCGCTTCATCTTGTAGTTGGCTAAGCTCTCCTAAATTTATCACAGACGTTAACTCATCTATCGGCTTACTTTTCTCCGCTCTTGTCAACACTTCGATCTCTTCTTGTACAGTTGGATATCCCATTTTCATTTTTAGTAAAAAACGATCAAGTTGTGCTTCAGGTAGTGGATAAGTTCCTTCATATTCAATTGGGTTTTGTGTTGCCATAACGAAAAATGGCTTTGATAATGTCCATGAAACCCCATCAATGGTTACACTACCTTCCTCCATTGCTTCTAATAAGGCTGATTGTGTTTTTGGTGATGTTCGATTAATCTCATCTGCTAAAACAATATCTCCCATAATAGGACCTGGTCGAAATTCAAATTTCATTTCCTTTGGATTATAAATAGAAACCCCAGTTACATCAGAAGGTAATAAATCTGGGGTAAATTGAATACGTTTAAAATCTGCATTAACTGATTTTGCAAGAGAACGTACCATCATCGTTTTACCCACACCAGGTACATCCTCTAGCAACACATGTCCCTCAGCTAACAGAGCAGTTAAGCTTAAGATGGTAATATCCCGTTTTCCTATCATTACTTTTTCAATATTTTCAATAACTTTATTCAGTACTGGATGAAACGTAGCAGCAACTTCCATATTTATCCCCCTGTAAAATAAAATGTTTGATATCTATGATTCGACAATAGATGATGAAATCCTACTATTTACATATTCTATAAAAATAGCTATCTAAGTTCAAGACAATGACAATAATTCCATTATAAAGGAAGTTGTTATTTACTAGCTAGAAATATCCATTTGGTAATTAGTTTCCTTGTTAAATAATGTAATTAATGACCGTGTTATTTTCGTAATAAATTGAATGTTTCTGTCTTTCTTAACATATATATCTTAGATACATTTTGATAAAAGGAGCTGAGGAAATGAACCCTCAAAATACTCCACTATATTTGTTTGATCCATATGTTTATCAAGCCTTATCTTCTATCCGCGGAACAAATGTCGTAGTTCAAACAACACAAGGTTCATTAAGAGGAGTTTTACAAACAGTTATGCCTGATCATATTGTCATTGAAGTTAGTAAATCACCATTTTTCGTGAGAACCCAGCACATTGTTTGGATATCGCCCACTCAAGGTTAAAAGGAGGCATTACCATGTTTAAACGACTTAACCGTTTGCAAATTGCTCTAACTATACCTGAGCACGGAGATGCCAACGCTGCTGCTGCAGTCCAAGAATTACTTGGAGGTCGCTTCGGTGAAATGTCAACGCTGAATAACTATATGTATCAGTCCTTCGGCTTTCGTAATAAATCTAAGTTTAAACCCTTTTATGATCTTGTCGCTAGCATTACTGCTGAAGAGTTTGGGCATGTTGAACTGGTGAACAACACAATAAATTTATTGTCAAGAGGCATCACTTTTCCAGGAGACCCAAACATAACACCCCTTCAAAACGGCTTAAATAAACGAAATACGTACCAATATATTGCTACAGCGCAGACAGCCTTACCAGGTGACTCAATGGGCAAGGCATGGACAGGAGATTACGTGTTTAATAGCGGAAACCTCGTACTTGATCTTTTGCACAATTTCTTCTTAGAACTAGGTGCTCGTACACATAAAATGCGTGTATATGAAATGACGGATCATCCAACAGCCAGGGAAATGATTGGCTATCTATTAGTACGAGGAGGCACACATGCACTCGCATATGCAAAAGCATTAGAAATTGCAACAGGAGTTGATGTCAAGAAAATGCTCCCAGTGCCTGACCTAGACAATTCAAAATTTGATTATGCTAGAAAATATGAAGAACAGGGATTGAATAACATCTTATACACATGGAGTGATACAGACTATAAAGACATTAATAAAATTTGGAAAGGTACTAACCCTGAAAATGGCGAGCCATTAGCAGTCATAGAGGGGACACCTGAAGGCGCACCAATACCAGACTTAGATGATATGCCAGAAGAATTTGCGCCAGGAATCGATAGAGATGATTATGAACGAATTGCAAAGAAATTGATGGAGAACTTGTAACATATTATAGAGATTTAGAAGTTGGGGATTTTACAAGGCTGAGAGAAAAGCAATGAAAATGATTTTTTCGCAGCCTTTTTTAACAAGAAAAAAACTCCTAAGTATTCTAGGATTGGCACACACTGTTGTTTGACAACTTCCATGAATCTTATACAAACAAAGGAGACAGTATAGCAAGAAGACTATATTCACCTTCATCGATATAATGATATTTTTTCCTCAATTATTTGTCCAGATTAGTCTTCCCATAACACTTTGCATATATTTCTTCAATATTTTCATTCGTTATTGGCGTTCTTTTATGTATTGAAGGAGATTTATTTTCATAGCTTTCTATTAATATCTTGGGTATTTTTGATATTAATCCACATTGAAAATTTGTTAAACAATATATTGCTTTTTTGAATTCCTCTAATTATATATAAGCCTTATTAATACATGCTCTTTATTTAACTTATCTAATATAATTACCTTACCATAATCTGCTATTGCTTTCCTTAAGTCTCCTTGCTTTTAATGTAGTGTTGCTCTGTATTCAAACGTACTTATATCTTTTTCATTTAATTCAATAACCTTATCATAGTCTAAAATTGATTTTACATAATTTTCTAGATTTATTTTCATATAAAACTGAACTATATTTATATGCAACATCGTTCTCAAATCTTTAAGATCGGTCATCAATAAATACATTTTTCAAATTGACTTAAGATTGCTAAACTACATAATAGATATAACATTCGATAATTCAACTATAAATATTATCCTATTAATTGCTTTTCACTTTGAGCACTATTTTTTTCAACCATTTTATAAATAAAGCTTGAATCACCAGGATGTCCTTGTGCCAATATTTTTTTATCTTTCCTTACGTACATGGCATAAGGAAAGCTATATACACCCATTTTGTCAAAAAGATTTTTATCGCTGACGTAATTTAAACCTTCATTTTTAAAATGATCGTAGTATTTTTGATTTTCTTCAGATTCACCTCTAGAGACAATCATTGTAAAAACATC
The DNA here is from genome assembly GCF_018588585.1 of Bacillus sp. SM2101. Taxonomy (NCBI): domain Bacteria; kingdom Bacillati; phylum Bacillota; class Bacilli; order Caryophanales; family Bacillaceae; genus Bacillus; species Bacillus sp. SM2101. The sequence continues at coordinate 23,952 of NZ_JAEUFG010000037.1, read as the reverse complement.
TTTATAACCATTTAAATCATTCTTCAAGTCAGGATATAAAGATTTACATGCACTACAATTTGGTGAGATGAATATCAAAAGAAGATCTTTTTCTAAGTTATTATCTATATTTAGAGTAACTTCTTTGTTTAAATCGGATTGTAAAACCATATTAGGGATTTTTTCAATTTGTTTATTACGAGGAATACCCATTTTCATTGACTCTACAAATTGTATATACCTTCCAATCAACTTAAGCATTCTAATATTGAGAATAACAAGTGAAAATACTATTATAAACAATACAATTATTAAAATATTCCAAGTCGTTTCCATTTTTAAAGACCCCTTTCTAACGAATCTATTTTTTTCATGCTTAATCTATATTCTGAGAATAGGTAGTAAAAATTTGCCAGAAGAATACTCGAGAATATAAAAGGAATTAAGTTAATACTCCATTTTATTTGTACTGGAAAGGTCGCCATTAACACCAAAATAGCAACGAAAAACAAATTCCTTATAACAATACCAGTAGATAATTCTTCTGAATTTAAAATACCTCCACACCCACAGTTCATTTTTTCTTTGCTGTTTACTAGATGGACGATTATACCCAGGGTATACAAAATTAATAGTACGCTTGCAGCATATAGGGTTAAGGTATAATTTATATTGAATATAAACCCAATTGGAATACTTACCTCCACAAAAATCAGAAAAATAAGCAGCACATGAACAGGGATTTTTTTTAGAAATACTAAAGACTTAAAAATACTTGCATGCTCTTTAAATTTCGTTACTTTACTGAATGCTGTAGATAAAAACAAGATTATGAAGAACAATTGACAAATTAATGATAGGTTAACCATACAACCACCCATTTAGATTTTTATTTGTACCAATCTAATTGCATTTGATACATCTGAGCATACTCACGATTTAAATTCATTAAAGTTTCATGACTTCCTTCTTCAATAATTTCTCCATTTTGCAATACAAAAATCTTATCAGCTAATCTTGCAGAGGCCATCCTATGAGAAATAAAAATGCCTGTTTTATTATTCGTTAGGTTATCAAATTGATTATAAACTTCTAATTCTGCTTTTGGATCAAGAGCTGAGGTTGGTTCATCAAGAACAAATATTTCTCCCTCTTTATATAATGCTCTTGAAATTGCAATCTTTTGCCATTGACCTTCTGAAAGATCTTCTCCTTCTAAAAATATCTTCCCCAAAATTGTTTCTTCTCCATCTTTAAGGTTTTTAGTAATTGAATCAACACCTGACATACTCATTACTGTCTGTAATTTTTCATCATCAACTGGGCTATCTAAAATTATATTACGTTTTAAAGATAAATTATACTTCATGTAATCTTGGAAAATTACTGTGATTTTCTTAAAGAGTTCCGATCTATCAATATCGTTTATATTAATTCCATCTACTAAAATTTCCCCTTTATTAATAGGGTATAAACCCATCAAACAATAAATTAGAGTTGTTTTCCCAGAGCCATTTTGACCAACGATAGCTATTTTTTCTCCACACTCAATTTTAAAACTTATATTTTTCAACGCTTGTTGCTCACTGTAAGGATATTTAAATGAAACATTTTTAAATTCAATACTAGAATTGAAACTAAATGGCCTATTTTCTTTTGATTCATTTAGTTCATAATTAGAATCTTGAAAATCCAAAAACTCAAAAAGATCTCTAATATAAAGACTATCACTGTATATTTCACCTATATTGTATGAAATATCAATTAGGCTTCTTTCGGCAGCTTGCACTGATTGAAGAACACTTACAAAATCCCCTATTTGGATTGATTTATTTCTTACAAACTTCAATAAGAAAACACTTACTAGAAAATATAAAGCTGATGACAACACATTAATACATATATTTGCAAACTCTCTAGACTTTATAAGAGTTAAATATTCTTTACTAATTTTTTTAAATAGAAATGCCCATCTATTAAGAAAGAAATCTTTAAGATTAAATATTCTTATCTCACTTGCACTGACACGATTAGTAAGTAATGCTGAGAGATATGCTTGCTCTCTTGCTTTAGGAGTTTGGTGTAAATGCATTTGAAATTCCATCTTACCGTATTTTACTCTTAAGTAAATAATTGGTATGACAATTACCATTACAATCACTATCAGTAGCCAATGGTATGAAATTAAAAAGATAAATAAGCTTGTAAGAGTAATTATTCCTTCAAAGATGTTCAAAGTAGACACTACAGGTGACATCAACCTAATTCCTTTATTATATTGAATTCTATCTAGATGATTATGAAACTTTGCATTTTCAAAAAATGCTAAAGGAGACCCGACTGACTTTTCTGATACCATCTTTTCCAAAATATAATCAAGTTTTTTTTCGTACTTTGAATTTACATATAACTTAATATTTCCAATAGATTTTTGGATAATAAGTACAATTAATTGTAGAAATAATAATAGCCAAAGTTGGTGACTATTAATATCATTATCCCCTCTTAATACGGATGATATAAAGTTAATAATTTCCTTTGATAGCCAAACCGTAATAATTGGCACAAACCCTGTAATGATTGCGAAAATGAGAGACAGTAATACCCAATACTTTGCATATTTAAAGACAAGATAGAATGATCTTTTATAATAGTTATTTTTCATGATGTCTCCTCTAACACATAAAAAGATTAATTTACAAGAAAAAAGACTGATAATTACTTATGTTAATTATCAGTCTTTTTTCATACTAGTTAATAATATGAGTGCACTCAATAGTTATATATTAACTAATTAACTGAGAAAGCTATAGATATTACGTTAGATGTAATATACAATTATTTGATTCTTGTGCAGAAACACACTTTTCTTCCTTCTGAAGGATCCCAACCACAAATTGTGTAGAATCCACATTCACATCTCTCGTCAACACATTCACCTTGTAATTTAGAATTTCCTGATAAAAGATTTGCTAACTTTGCTAACATTTAACCGACTCCCCTCAAAGATAATGTTTTTCTAATGAAGCTCGCGAGTTCTTAGAATTTTTCAGTAGACCAATAAGATAAATTTAGATAAAAAAGAAAAAAATTCCTTTAATACTAATTTATCCTATAAAGTATACTAAATAACAATTTAGTATATTTTTACTATTTAGTCAACAATTTATTTCAAAATTTTCAATAAAATTGTCGAAATTTACTTTTATCTGCACTTTTTCTTTCACTGAATTATTACCCTAATTTATTTTTGTTAAATAGATATTATGTTGTTTTAAAGAAGGAGCTTAACTGTTCTAGCTTATGAAAAATAGGCATGAGAAAAATTATATAAAACTTATACTATCTCTACCTTTTTAGTTATTTAAGCTCCCATTCATGTTAGGATTTATGAATCTATTTATTTACTTTTACTAAGAAAGGTTTACAATTTCTCTTACTTTAGCTTTAATAGGCTCTCTGTAGCTAAATTCATGGTTATACGATCTGATACGTGATAGGCTAAGATTTCACTGGTCGATCCATCTTTAATAGTGGACAAATAGGCTTTCTGACCCCTTACGTAAAATAAATATGTGATATCGGTTAGAGGAGTACTTTTCCAGGGACTTACTTAAATTGTCGGTCCAACAGATTGGGTACAATCCTATGTTCTTGTGTTGCTTTCATCATTCGTCTATAAGAGTTTGCCTTTCTAATATGGCATATAATGGCGGCTGCTTCTTCATTATTCGTCGTATAAGCTTCAAATTATAGACAACAAAAATGTACCCTATAAGAAGACTTTTTAAAGTGCTTATTCTATAGGGTACATTTTAGTAAAAGGCGGTACTAAATGTTACAAGGTGACTAAATATATACTAATGTAACTTATGTACTCCCTACCCATTTGGTGTCGTTAGGGAGCTAATAAACGATTAAATACCTCACTGTATTTTATATTATGAAAAAATATTTTTTTAATAACCTTTTAGGCGGTCTGCAGACATTTACAGCATTCAAAAATACTATTTCATTAACGGTTATGTCACTTGTTGCAGCTTTCTTCCTCTAGGTTAATCTTGTTCACATATGTTTCTTTGTAAAACTTTGATCTCACTAGAAAAAAATACAACATTAGCTACTTATTTTGATTAATTTTCGAAAAGTGAAATGCCATTAGGACGTCCTTGTATGTTTCTTATTCATGACCCTTTTTTCTATTAAGTTGGTATAAAAAGCAATTGAACCCAAAAGGCATGAATAGATTGTGAAGACTGGTAAAATTCCTAATATGTTAACTGAAAATAGATTTTCATGCCCTTCTGTTCCCGCACTTTCAGCACCTAAACTCGGACCACTAACTAACTCCATCGATACAACAGTCAATTTAAATATTTGGACCAACAAGAAAATTGTCCCAATAAGCAACAATATACGTAAAATTTTTATCCGAGAAGGTTTACGAAAAGAAAATAGCTTCTTTAATTTAGGGTATTGGCTTCCAATTTGTTTGATCCATTGCCAATGTAATCCTAAATGAATCCCTACTATAAGTAATCCGAGGATTGACAAAATAATATGAAGAGCAAGCCAATTTATGCTTGTGAAATATCTAAAATTAGGAAAGATAACCTCGGAAATTAATAATCCACTTACCATAATAAACAACATATCTAACAACAGGGTTATATTTAATAAGTATGATAGTAAGGCTTTTCCTCTTATACTTTTTGAGAAAATTTTTTTGCTCATACCAATGATCCAATCTTTGTTTAAGAATAAATGAATAAATAATGCTACCGCCAATAAAATACTAGCTATTTCATGAAATGCTACACTGGTGATAGCTGGAGCAAATAATAAGCTAAATGTAATTGCAATCAATAAATCAAAACAAAATTTAAAACGATTCTTTTTCATTTTCAATCCTCCTGAATAACACCATTAATTATATTAACGAAGGTCCTTCAATTCACTAATTATAAATTTTTTAATATCATTCTAATTGCTGTTGAACAGTTTACATCATGTTCCTTTGCATAATTATTAAGTTTCTTAAAAGACTCCTCATCCAATCGAACGTGTAATGGAAAACTAAGTTTTTCTGACTTTTCTTTTCTAGGCCTTCCTCTTTTGGTTCTCCTATTTCCTTCTTCATCCATCCAAGCCTCTATCGTAACAGTGCCATACTGTTCAATTACCTGTTGACAATTATGCTTATCCCACAGATCTTTCGCTTTCTTTTTATAAATGATAGATAGCTGAATTTCTTCATCACTTAACCCGATAAACTTTGCTTTCTTATAGAATTTTTCTTTCAACAATTGCTCTAATTCTCCGTATGAGGAAAAGGTTATTTGATTCATTTAAACACTCCTTTTTTTGTAGCACAAAAATCCTAACAACATTATAGCATTTTTTGTGCTACAAAAAACCAAAAAAATATGTAAATTTTTCTGTCCATTTAGTAAATGGTACATTAAAGGGATTTTTGCTGATTTTATCAACCTTTTATTTGAATTAGAGAAATTTCAGTAATGGCTCCTATTTTATCTCATTAACTCTTCCCATTCTCGAAAGCCTTTTTTATATTGCTTACGTTGTTTCACACTTCTGGTTGAATTTGATAGAATTTAACTTAAACATTTTTCACAGCATTCATTCAAACCATCCTCTTTTAGCAACTAAAAGAGGACACCAACCACACAACTAAAATGCTGCAATGATTAGTGCCCACCTGCTGTCAGATAGGTATATAGTCTTCTTCTTTTCTTTTGTAATCTCCCAATCCGCTATTTTCCCATTATGAGTGTTGAATTTACCGGATGGATCTAACCTCATCTAAGTGGCTTTGCTTGTTCGATCATTAATATTGTTGTACTTATGAAATTACTTGACTTAGTTTGTTGGCTTATATCAATTTCTTTAATTTTAGCCACTCAATTCACCCCTTAACTCTTTTTCAAAGCTCTATCTTTAGTAAGCAATCATATCTACTGTTGCCAGCAAATTTTATTCACCCTTACCATTCCTTTATCGTTAAACAAAGTATATGTACATGCTGGACAGTTAGCTCGATAAACTTCACCTTCTTTTATTATGTGAACATCCCTATCAAACATAATCTATGGGTACCATTAACCTTTATTCCCAAATTCAAAGGAGTGATAATATGAAACGTGGTATTCTGTTTTGGATTTTGGATTCTTCACCAGCATGAGTATTGGTTGTTTTGTTGACCAACTTCTAAATCTTTTGTTATAACTACTGATGCGCAAGATAATCCCTCCTAAATTAAAATCATTGTGTAGAAAAGTTTTATAATATGGTCATACAGCTGCGATTATTAACAAAGTACCTATTTTCACAGCAATTTTCTTTTTCATACCTATTTTAGTTAAGATAGATTGAAATTCATCACCAAAACACCTAATCCACTTGTAAATTCATAGATTTCATAATCATTTTTCATAATTTGATTTTCGGTCTTAATTGCTGTGCGCTAAAATTAACAGGTCCATTAAGGTTTATGGCTGGGTTATTTGCAAAACCAGTTAATCTATAAGTAGCACATTGATAACTATTAATTTTATCAATCGTTTGAGAAGATGTTATACTAATATCTTCTCCGCCACCTTCAATTCCTCTGATTGACCTATGAATAGTGGTATCTCCTCTCCATACTTGATGAGTAAATTCATCACCACCTTGGTTGTTTAATACAAATGTCCAACTTAGCAATACAATATCACCAGGTTTTAAGTTATTTAGTGTTAACAGTGCAATTGTTGTAGGATAATTTGAATCAGTTGAAAGAGACCCTAAGTCCACATCGTTTGTTGCAGGAATATGAAATTGAAAGTCAACTATCTCAAAGCCTTCGCCATTACCTCTACACAATTGGTTACTCATTCCGTCATCTCCCTTAAATATTTTATTTATATATATGGCTGTCTAGATATTATTGTGTGGGGAGATGTCTGTAAAAGTTGTAATATAAAACTATCGATGTGTAGTTAAATTCAATTTGACTATATATTCATGCTTCTTAGATTCAAGTCTTTCACAATAACTCTTGAGTTTTCATAACACTTTACTTATACCTCCCCAATTTACTCGCTGCTTATTTTGTTTAATATAAATTTTATGTTTTTGGTAATAATACACAAAAAACACTTTATCTTTACACAAGTTTTAACTGGAGGTAATTATGTTCGAAATCATTGAAAATATAAGAAATTTGTTAGTCAACTCCTATTTCACCAAAGGGTTAATTTACCAATTTTTTATTTCGTTTGTTAAATTTTTCGTTCTTTATTGGATAATAAAATTAGCTATTATTAACGGGATCAAGGAATCCAAAAATAATGAATAATAAATAACTCCTTCTATTAAAAACACCTTAAATTGGCTTACGAGGTGTTTTAAAAATAGCTGTTTTTCATTTAAGAAATAAACACGTTTCAACTAGCGTTCGTGGCATCTTTTCTTCTGTACAACGATGACTTTAAACTCACTGTTTAATGTGCTGATTTGGTAACAATAGCAACAAAGTTAACAACAAGGACCTTTATAATTTACCAAACATAATTACTCAGGAGTTTTCTAAAACCCTCATTAGCTTTCGATTATAGTCAGTCTAAATTCCACTGTTCGATATCATTCAAGTGATACACTTATACCATAGAAATAACTATTACTTTTAAAGGTTGAATTTTTTGACAACTGCTGTAAATGATGCGAAAACTCATAGTGTGATCGCTACTCTCCCGGTAGGATTAAACTCTAATGCTACTTTTACTCCTGATGGAAAAGTTGCTTTTGTTACAAATTCAGATTCTGATACAGTTACCATCATTAAGATAAAAACTCATTCCGTTACCGCTACTATCCAACTGCTTTTCCCGCCATCTAATGTTATTTTTACCCCGGAAGGGAAGTTTGCTTATGTGTTTGAAGTGCCCTCTTAATCAAAAATCAACAATTCTCCTCCACTTTAGTAACCACTATATAACATAGGATTTATAAGCTAAAATTATCCACAGGATAATCCACAAGGTCTTGATTAACTCCTATATCCCTCGAGGTAACTGAAGGTCATTACTAAAAAGCATCCTAGACTATTCCCATTCTAGTTGACTGTGTTTCTATAAAAAATTCCTCTCTAAAAAATGATATACTTTACAGCTCATTTTAACTGTCGTGCTTCCTTTATTAAGATAATCTTAAGAAATATCTACCCATAATATTAAGAATTGAATATTACAATACAAATCAAAATCAAAACTACAAGATATAAAAGGAGTCTTAATTATGAAGAAAATCATTGTAGCAACAGTGGTTGCTTCTACTATTGCATTTGGAAGTGTAACAGTAGTTACTTTGGCTTATAAGAACAAATTTTTTGATCGATTGCAAGGTGAACCTAATCAATTTTCTAAAGACGAATCTCTTTGGATGTATGATTATGAGGGCTTAAAAACTTCTGATGGCAAGTTAGTAATAAAATTTGATGGTGAAAATGGAATTATAGATTCACAAGGAAATCAAATAAATAAGGATAACTACTACCGTATACTCGGAAAACAGGGTTTTAGTATCATAGGATATGAAGGAGATGATCATTTACCTGAAGAAGAAATGGTAAAACGAAGAATAAGCGCTTTTCGTGTAGATAAAGCTGGAAAGACTCAAGTGGAAATTAACCAAGAAATCATGGAAGGAAAATCACAAATTAATCTATATAGGGAAGCACATAAATTAGGAATTAACTTTGAAGACAAATCATCAGATCAGTTGTTAGCAGAAATAATGGATATACGAAAAAAAGGTACATTTGAAATATATGATGAGTATTATACTGCTGAAGATTACAAATGGACACTAAGGATGGCAGAAGAAAATAGGATTGAGACAGATGGGAAAACTCTTCGCCAAATAGAACAAGAATTACTTAAATATTTACCCTCCATCAAGTCCTTATGATGTAAGTTTCATTATATAAACCTTTTTTTAACTTACCTTCTCAATTTAAACTATTCACAAGTTAGATATGGAAACTGAATGAGGAGATTATTAATAATTTCAGGGCTAAATACCGATTTAACTCCACACTCATTGAGACATACTCCTACATTTAATACTTGCAGAGATTGGAGTGAATTGACTTTAAACTATAGAACTTCTTAGCATAAAGATGGTGACACACCAAAACATGTTAATACACATATTACTAAGTCTATGAAAAAAGAGGCTTCCCAAAAGTTCACCGAACTCATGAGAAGCCTCTGTTAATATCCTCAATGTTAGCAAAATGTTAGCAAACTACTCTCACTTTACCAACAAATCCTTATCTATCAAGGGTTTGAGGGGCAGATTACATCATGCCGCCCATTCCACCCATGCCGCCCATTCCGCCCATGTCAGGCATTGCAGGTGCGCCACCTTCTTCAGGTTGGTCAGCTACTACAGCTTCGGTTGTTAAGAACATTGCTGCAACAGATGCTGCATTTTGTAATGCTGAACGAGTAACTTTTGTTGGGTCTACGATACCAGTGTCGATCATGTTAACCCACTCGCCAGTTGCTGCGTTGAAGCCTACGCCAACTTCTTCACGTTTTAGACGATCTACAACCACAGATCCTTCTAAGCCAGCGTTGTGAGCGATTTGTCTAATTGGCTCTTCAAGTGCACGTAAGACGATATTTACACCAGTAGCTTTATCTCCGTCAGCTTCAATTGCTGATACTTTGCTGTGTACATTTACTAGTGCAGTACCACCACCAGAAACAATACCTTCTTCAACAGCTGCGCGCGTTGCATTTAAAGCATCTTCGATACGTAGCTTACGTTCTTTTAATTCAGTTTCTGTAGCTGCACCAACTTTGATTACAGCTACGCCACCAGCTAATTTAGCTAAGCGCTCTTGTAATTTTTCTTTATCAAATTCAGAAGTTGTTTCTTCTAATTGTGTACGAATTTGGTTTACGCGAGCTGCAATTTTATCAGATGCGCCAGTACCTTCAACAATTGTTGTATTTTCTTTTGTTACAACAACTTTTGAAGCACGACCTAATTGAGCAACAGTAGTAGCTTTCAAGTCCAATCCTAAGTCTTCAGTGATTACTTCAGCACCAGTTAGGATAGAGATATCTTCTAGCATTGCTTTACGACGGTCACCAAATCCAGGAGCTTTAACAGCTACTGCATTAAATGTACCACGAAGTTTGTTTACAACTAGTGTAGCTAAAGCTTCGCCTTCTACATCTTCAGCAATCATTAAAAGTGGTTTACCTTGTTGAACAACTTGCTCTAATACAGGTAACACTTCTTGGATATTAGCAATTTTCTTATCAGTGATTAAGATATATGGATTTTCTAATACAGCTTCCATTTTATCTGAATCAGTAACCATGTATGGAGAAGCATATCCACGGTCAAATTGCATACCTTCAACAACTTCTAATTCAGTTGCGAAGCCTTTTGATTCTTCAATAGTGATAACACCATCATTACCAACGCGTTCCATAGCTTCTGCAATTAATTGACCTACTTCTTCATCAGATGAAGAAATTGCAGCTACTTGAGAAATTGATTCTTTACCTTCAATCTGTTTTGAGATTGCTTTAAGCTCTTCAACTGCAACTTTAGTAGCTTTCTCAATTCCTTTACGAACGCCCATAGGGTTTGCACCAGCAGTTACGTTTTTAAGACCTTCAGTAATCATTGCTTGTGCTAAAACAGTTGCTGTAGTAGTACCGTCACCAGCTACATCATTTGTTTTACTAGCTACTTCAGCAACTAGCTTTGCACCCATGTTTTCAAATGCATCTTCTAATTCGATTTCTTTTGCAATTGTAACACCATCATTTGTAATTAATGGAGAACCAAATTTTTTCTCTAATACTACATTACGTCCTTTAGGTCCTAATGTAACTTTTACAGCATTAGCTAGTGCATCTACACCACTTAGCATAGAACGGCGTGCTTCTTCGCTAAATTTAATATCTTTTGCCATATTGTTTTACCTCCTCAAATTTTCCTAATCTATTAAATAATGTTCAATCCGTATGCTGTTGAACATCACACATTATGTTAAGTACAAAGGTGGATAAAATTAGCTAAGTACAGCTAAAATATCGCTTTCACGTACGATTAAGTATTCTTTACCGTCAGATTTTACTTCAGTACCAGCATATTTTGAGAAGATGATACTATCACCTACAGCTACTTCAAGAGCTACACGCTCACCGCTGTCTAATACTCGACCAGAACCAACAGCTACAACTTTTCCTTCTTGAGGCTTTTCCTTTGCAGTATCCGGTAATACGATACCACTTGCAGTCTTTTCTTCTGTTTCTTCAATTTGAATAACAACACGATCACCTAATGGCTTTAACAAGTGAAACAACCTCCTCAAATAATTTAAATGGTATTATTTTTCAATATTCTTCTATTAGCACTCGCTATACTTGAGTGCTAACACAACTATTATATTAATGAATCTCACATGTTTTTGCAAGTCTAAAGCAGAAAAAAATTCCTAATTTCATATATACCCCATAAATAGACAAGTTCTCCCTTGTATAACCACAACATTCGTCCTACTTTTATAAGGCTCTCTTCGTAAACTTTATTGTTATTGTGACCAGCATAAAACCATAGAAAGTGTTTTGTTCGGTTGTCACTCTAGTTAAGTACTTGGCAAAATCTTAGTATAAAAAACATCATTTATATCAACAGCGCCCTATGTCTAGGACCTTGTAGAATTAATATTACTACTGTTGGTGTATTGGAGCGTTAAGTAGGTTTTACATGCTTGAAATAAAATGTATAACTTCATATGTAAATATCCTTATCATCTGACCCCTTAAAATTATGTCACAAATAAGGAGGAATAAACATAAAAAACATAATATACATGAGTAAATTAGAATACTGTGATAAAATACGGTAAGTATTGTACTAACCTGTGTGTATTGGACATACATTATTAATGCATATTTTAATCGGACAACTATGATGAAAATAGTTGTAAAAGCTAACAATGTCAAATCATTAAGATAAATCATTTGAATAGGGATTTTTTCTTTCTGATAAAATGACATGGTGACCTCTAAAAGCTGCGAAGGGGAACAAAACATTCCCAAATAACAAAATACTATTAGAGATCAAAGCAGCATGAACAAACATTTAAAGGAGATTATTTTATTGATTAAAAAAATATTTCCACCGTTCGAAAGACATTATTGGTATGTAATTATCGCGTATATTATTGTCCAATTTTCAGCGACTTTAGGTGTGCCATTATTAGAAATTTTAGGTGTAGGCGAAGAAGCACAATCAAATGATATTGCAATAGTCATTAGGGTTGGTTATTGGGCCGTAATTAGCTTTATCCTCGGATTAATGATAATTCTCTTTATTATGAAAAAAGATATGATTAATAGAGTGATTCCTGAAGATTATCCCTCTACTGGTAAAGCCATTTTCTGGTCAATCGCAGGTATTTTCCTAGCGTTATTTGCACAATCTTTAGCAGCAAATATTGAAATGTTACTTGGAATTAATCCGGGCTCAGAAAATACTGAAGTGCTTATCGGAATTTTTGAATTAGTCCCGTTATTCATTATTGTCACTTCAATCATTGCACCAATATTAGAGGAAATCATTTTTAGAAAGATCATATTTGGCTCGTTGTATAAGAAGTATAATTTTTGGATATCAGCACTTATTAGTTCTGTCATATTTGCCCTAGTTCATGGCGAACCAGAGCATATTCTCATATACAGTTCAATGGGATTTACTTTTGCCTTTCTTTATGTGAAAACAAAAAGAATACTCGTACCTATTATTGCACACGTTTCAATGAATACATTTGTGGTCTTAATACAAACTATCTACAAGGATGACATTGAACAAATGCGACAACAACTGGAACAAATGCAGTCGATTATTGGAGGACTTTAACATATGCGCCGCTCACCTTTATTTTTTGGATTTATATATAGTTTTATAGGGATCGTTTTCACATATCTCGCAATTCAATCAGCTCAAGAAACAATTTGGAATTTCCCCACTCTCATATTGTCTTTTGTAGCCACCCTTGATTTTGGAGTGGCTATTCGTATGTTTATCTTTCATAACAAACTGAAAAAAATAAAATAGTTAAAACAACCTTCCTAGCTAATGGGAAGGTTGTTTTATTCTATGGCTGTTATCACATTATTTGTTGCTTTTCGTAATAAGAGCAAACACGAATATGTTTGGGAGATCTTTTCTTCTCTATATACATATCAGTTATTCAAAATACCTTTCTCTGTATCAACCAAGCTTATGTGCTATTAATTCATCGTAATAGTGAACAAGTTGTGGATATGAAATTAGCTCATTCTTGCCTTTATCACTAAGTGTATAAGTTCCTCTTCGCACCCTTTCAAACCAGCCGTAATAATTTTTATTAAGAATGGATACAGTTTTGTCACCCGTTCCCATCTCGCGAAGATCACTTGTTGATAACTGGTCGAAACGTTCGAGACAACAGGCAATATGAATACAGTTTTCTTTGTACGCCGTTATAATTTTTTGATTCTTGCTCCCACCAACATTATGGTTACGATGCCTTCCTTGCATTTCAGTTAAAAGTAAATCTCTTTTTTTCTTGCTTCTTTGCATACTTTTTTTCCGATCAAAGTCAGCTGGAGCTATAATCATTTCTACCTGTGCAATACCCTTTTTGAAAGTTACAATCATAAGGCCTAATTCTAACCTTCTGACCAAATAACAAATATCCTGCCATTTTTTAGAACGCAAAGAATATGTAGGTCTCGGGATAGCAATGTACACCTGATCGGATAAACGCTGCCTTTTAGTAGCTTGTATTAACAGCTTTATACTTAAATTAAGCTTAAGCTCCACGATAACTAGCTCATCGTCTTTTATAGCTGCTATATCACAATGGTTGACTTCTCCATATACTTCATAGCCCTGTTCTGTAAAATGCTCTTGAATAGGTTTATATAAATCAACCTCATACAATTTTGTTGTTTTATTGCTCATTACATCATTACTTTCTTCATTTATTCAAAGCTTAAATATTAGTTAATATACGACCTTTATATTTAATATATTCACATGACACCTGCTAGATTTACTATAAAAAAAAGTGAGCCTCTACAATTTGTAAAAACTCACTTTGATTACCTTTATTATGATTTATGGTTTGGTTGTTACTCATTTTCAGCCATGTTTTCCTGTTCTAGTTTTTCCACTTTGCGAAAGGTTATTTTTGAGATAAAGATACTTATTTCATATAGAATAAATAAAGGTATCGTCACCATCAGATGTGAAATGAGCTCTGGTGGCGTAATAAATGCTGCTATAACTAGTAAAACAAAATATGCGTATTTTCTTATTTTCGCTAAAAACATAGGCGAGACTATGCCAAGTCTAGTTAAAAACATCACAACGACAGGAAGCTGAAACAATATTCCAAATGGAATAGTGATTTTGAATAGAAATTGGAAATATTCATTTATCCCAATAACTTGATTAACCGTTAGGCGTTCAGATATCCTCGTCATAAACTCAATAACAAATGGAAATAGAATAAAATAGGAAAATGAAACCCCACCTAAAAATAGTAACACTGATATTGGTATATAACTTAAAGTGATTTTCCGTTCTTTTTCATATAAGCCTGGGCTAATAAACGCCCAAAGCTGGTATAAAATAACTGGTGCAGTAATTACAAAAGCTATAATAAAAGCAAATTGCATATAAATTTTTATTGGATCAGTTAAGGAAAATGCATTCATCGTCAGCTCTTTTGCTTCATCAGCCTGTTGTAAATAGACAATGATTGGCTCAGCCAAAAAAAAGCTTCCAATTGTAGCCATAACAAAGAAAACGGCTGCGATAATTAGACGCTTCCTTAGCTCTCCTATATGATCGTATACAGACATTTCTTTACTATCATTCATACTTTCTCATCCTATTGTTACTTCTTTTTATTATTTTCATTTGCAATGTCTTGTGCCGCTCTCTTAAATTCTCTAAGTGTTTCTCCAGCAGCTTTTCCTAATTGAGGAAGCTTATTTGGACCAAAGATAACGAGTGCGATCACTAAAATTAATATAAGACTTCCAATTCCTATGTTAATTGGTCTCACCTCCATCATAAATTACAAATAATTTTCCTGATCTATCATTATAAAGCATAAATTGTTTTTATAACTCGGTGATCATGTAAACGACCATAATGCCAATATAGCTACTATTCAGTTGGGTAGTTTTTAAGGAAATAAACTAAAGATTGTAATTCAACTGCTAAATCAATGTGATGAATCCTAATATGGTCAGGTACATTAATTCGAGCTGGCGTAAAATTCAAAATACCCTTAATACCTGTTTCTACTAAACGGTCAGTCATCCCTTGCGCAACTGGTGCAGGTACAGTTAAGATGGCGACACTTACATCCTTGGTAATATATTTTTCTAAGTCATCCATATGATAAATAGGAACATCTCCAACTGTAGTGCCAATTTTTTGCTCATCAACATCAAATGCAAGTTCAATTTTCATATTATTATTTTTAATAAAGTTGTAATTTAAAAATGCAGTACCTAAATTCCCAACCCCGATTAACACCACTTTTGTTAGTTCATCTTGATCTAGTGTTTGTCGAAAAAACGTTAATAAGTAATTAACATTATAACCATATCCTTTTTTACCTAAAGCACCAAAATACGAAAAATCTCTACGTATTGTTGCAGAATCTACTTTTACAGCCTCGCTTAATTCAGCAGAAGATACGCGCTGCTTACCTGCAGCATGAAGATTTTTGATGAAACGATAATACAATGGTAAACGCTTTGCAGTAGCTTGTGGAATTTTTGTTTGTTCGTTATTCACTTCTATTCCCCCACATTCAAACAGCTATTCATTCACTGCTCTCTAATAAAGTCTCCGTTCTTTCCACCAGTCTTCTCTAATAAATAAGTTGGACCAATAACCATACCTTTATCAACTGCTTTACACATATCATAAACAGTTAAGGCACACGTACTAGCAGCAGTTAGAGCTTCCATTTCAACACCTGTACTACCTTTAGTTTTAACTTCTACGATAATAATAAGCTTGTATAATTGCTTTTTTTCTTCCCATGTAAACGTGATATCGACACCCTTTAAACTAATTGGGTGACACATTGGGATAATATCTGCTGTTTTTTTTGCAGCCATAATACCAGCCACTTGAGCTACAGCTAACACATCCCCTTTTTTTATTTTTGAATGAATAATCTGTTCATAAATTTCTTGATTAACTGAGATACTTGATCTCGCTATAGCAGTTCTAAATGTTTCGCCCTTTTCAGAAATATCAACCATCTTTGCTCTACCTTGATCATTAAAATGTGTAAATGAAGACACTTGCTTTTCACCTCTCAATATGACTATACTACACTATTTTTACAATCCTGTCGTTACTTTAACAAGGCGTGAAAACTATATGTACATCCAAGGCCATTTCTATCACCTTTTGAGTACATGGCTTTTTTCATAAATGGTGAATTGTAACGAATAATTTAGCCCATTGTCATAGTTTTAATGATGAGAAGCTGCAACAAACGATATAATAATTCGTATTTGTGTCTCAGTACATGGCTGCTGTTTTCGCATTAATTGTTGCTTTTCGTTCTAAGAAATAAATACGTATAAACTTAGCGGTTGTAGGCACCTTTTTTCATTATAAATGAGGTCAATTGCATAAGTTCATTTTATGCTGTCCTAAATTATTCACAATAGCAACAAAGTTTACGAAAAGAGCCTTAACGTCTACAACCTAAGTTTAATATGACTTCAGTAAGAAAGCGCATACAAAATAAGCTAAACTATTATTAAAAATATGCATTTCACAAGCCTTTGATAAGTAAACATTGGAATCCAGTGAAAGAATATTGCTCATTTCATACATTTTAAGATACACTAAAACTATTATAACAGAGGTGAACTAACATGATAGTGTTACAAGTGAATCAGCTCACAAAATATTTTGGATCTGATCTTATTTTATCGAATATAAAGCTAGAAGTACAATTGAAAGATAGGATTGCTGTCGTTGGCCGTAACGGCGCTGGAAAATCAACTTTATTGAAAATAATAGCAGGTTATATGTCTCATGATAGCGGAAGCGTCATGAAACCGAAAGACATTTCTATTGGATATTTAGCACAGCATAGTGGCTTAGATTCAGACTTATCTATTTGGGAAGAAATGTTAACCGTGTTTGAACCGTTAAAAAAAATGGAGATAGAATTACGTGAACTGGAAGAGAAAATGTCCAATCAAAGCCTAATGTCAAACAAGGCAGATTACGACAAACTATTAAAAGAGTATGATCATTTGCAAATTCAATATAAAGAACAAGGCGGCTATCAATATGAAGCTGATGTACGAGCTGTTCTACATGGACTCCAGTTTTCAAGCTTCAATTATTCGACACCTATATCATCATTAAGTGGTGGTCAAAAAACGAGGCTTGCTTTAGGGAAGCTATTATTATCAAAGCCTAATTTATTAATACTAGATGAGCCGACTAACCACCTTGACATTGATACACTCACTTGGTTAGAGCAATATTTACTCGGCTATCCTGGAGCTATTCTCATTGTATCTCATGACCGTTATTTCCTTGATAAAGTCGTTACACAAGTATACGAAATTTCTCGAACTAATTCAGCAAAATTCATTGGTAATTATAGTGATTATTTAAAGAAGAAAGCAGAAAATTATGAACACGATTTAAAGCTTTATGAAAAGCAGCAAGGTGAAATTGCTAAGCTTAAGGATTTCGTTCAACGAAACTTAGCACGAGCTTCAACAACAAAGCGAGCACAGAGTAGAAGAAAACAACTAGAAAAAATGACAGTTCTAGAGAAGCCTGCTGGAGATGAAAAATCAGCTTCGTTCCACTTCGACATCGAACGTCAAAGTGGAAATGAAGTTTTGAAAGCCAATGATATTTCTGTTTCATATGAAAACAACAAGCCTATTATCCAACATATCAATTTTCAAATCATGAAAAGTGACAGTGTAGCTTTGGTAGGTCCAAATGGTATTGGGAAATCAACCTTACTCAAGGCAGCGATTAATAAGATACAAGCCCTACAAGGAGAATTTTCCTTTGGATCAAATGTTAAAGTTGGCTACTATGACCAAGAACAAGCAAATCTTAGTTCTAATAAAAGTGTTCTTAATGAGCTGTGGGATGAGTATCCATCAAAATCAGAGAAGGATATAAGGACAGTGTTAGGCAACTTTTTATTTTCAGGTGATGATGTGTTAAAGCCGGTATCAACACTTAGTGGCGGCCAAAAGGCACGACTTGCGTTAGCAAAGCTTATGTTACAAAAAGCTAATCTGTTAATTTTGGACGAGCCTACGAACCATTTAGACTTGGATAGTAAAGAAGTTCTTGAAAATGCATTGATTGACTATCCTGGTACAATTCTATTCGTCTCCCACGACCGCTATTTTATTAACCGACTAGCGACGAAAGTGTATGAGCTTGCTCCAAACGGTATTACTGAATATTTGGGAGACTATGATTATTTCATATCAAAGAAAGCAGAGATTGAAGAAATCAAGCTGTTAAATGAACAAAAAGTGGTCAATCCTTCAATCAAGGAAGATAAAACGCAGACGAAGCTGACTTATGAACAAGACAAGGAAATGAAGAAATTACAGCGTCAGAGAAAAAGAAAAATTGAAGAACTAGAAATGGAGATATCAAAACTCGAACAAAAAATAGATGAAAATGAAACTCTATTATGTGACCCAACTATCTTTCAAGATCACGAAAAAGTGGCCTTGATTAATGAAGAAAACTCACAGTACCAGGAGCAACTAGAACAATTAATGACCGAATGGGAAACACTCCATGATTAGAAGAAAAGCGCAAGCGCCTTGTTCATCCCTGACAAGCACTGGAGGCATTTTCTGTGAAGGTGCTTTTGCCTTCATGGAAAATGGCGAAGTGACTAGAGGGGATAGGCGCTGGAGCTGGACATGAAGAAAAGTGGAGACGACTGTTTTGCCTCGACAAGCGTTGGAACTACAATCCTAGAAGGTGCTTTTTACCTTTTAGGATTGTAGTGAAACGACCTCGAGAGGCTAGGAGGCGGAACTGGACATGAAGAAAAGCGCAAGCGCCTTGTTCATCCCTGACAAGCACTGGAGGCATTTTCTGTGAAGGTGCTTTTTGCCTTCATGGAAAATGGCGAAGTGACTAGAGGGGATAGGCGCTGGAGCTGGACATGAAGAAATGCGGAGACGACTACTTTTCCTCAACAAACACTGGAACCATTGCATTTGAAAGCGTTTTTGCGTTGGAATGCAATGTGAAGTGAACACGAGAGGCTAGTAAGACAGAACAAAAGCGCAAACGCCATGTTCATCCCCAATAAGCGCTAGAATCATTGCAAAAAAGATGTCTTTTACACTTCATGTGAATTGTAGTTTTCTCTTCCACATAGTTATCCACAAACAATTCATTGTAGTGTATGTTATACACCGACTTTTACACATTATCCACAGTTTTTATCAAAGTTATCCACTTATTCTCTTGCTTCAAAAGTGCTTTTAAACTAGCTTTTGTTACTAATTTTCCACAATAGTATTTTTTCTGTGGATAAAGTTGTGGAAAAAGACCGTATTCTCAGGAAGAATCACGGTCTTTCATAACATTGTTATGTTATTATTCATTATACTATTGCTCAATATCAAGGCCAGGGTTCCCATTTAAAGCCATGTCCGAACGCTTTCCTTGTTTATATAAAACACTACCTGCTGCTGCAATCATTGCTGCATTATCTGTACATAGAGATAGCGGAGGAATAATTAATTCTATATCATCCTTTGAGGAAAATTTTTCTTTAAGAGCAGCTCTTAGCCCTTGATTGGCAGCTACACCACCAGCTAATAATACTTGTTGGACATTATACTTATCAACAGCTAACATCGTTTTTGTGACTAATACATCTATTACGCTTGCTTGAAAGCTTGCTGCGATATCTTTTGTTGCTAAATCCTCACCACGTTGCTTC
>NZ_JAEUFG010000037.1:3383-3612 GCF_018588585.1 Bacillus sp. SM2101 | reverse complement strand
CGAAATAAGTGGGAATTTCATTTCAGATACTAGTTGATTTGCATAAATATGTCCAGCTATATGGTGAACCCCAATGATAGGAATGTTGTGAGCAAGAGCAATGGCTTTGGCAGCATTGACACCAACTAACAAGGCACCGACCAACCCTGGGCCTTCAGTGACAGCTATTGCATCGATCTCATTATAAGAAATTTGCGCCTGTTTTAGTGCTTCTTCAAGCACAATGGTA
>NZ_JAEUFG010000037.1:0-3303 GCF_018588585.1 Bacillus sp. SM2101 | reverse complement strand
AACATTCGCTAATATCTCACATCCATTTTTTATGATCGCTACCGCTGTTTCATCGCAGCTTGTTTCGATTGCTAAAATAATTTGATTCTGTAATTGTTCCATTATATATTCACCCACATTATTAATGCATCCTCTTGATTATCTGTATAGTAATTCTTCCTAATTCCCCCATCATTAAATCCTAATTTGCGATAAAGCGATTGGGCAATTATATTTGATACCCGTACCTCTAATGTCATCGTCTTTGCCCCAAGTGCTTTTGCAAAGTCCACCAGTTGTTTTAGCATAGCTTCACCTAGTTTCCTGCCACGATATTCTGGTAACAAAGCTACATTCGTAATATGAGCTTCGTCTATTATAAGCCATGCCCCACAATATCCAATAACTAGCCCGTTTTCTTCCGCTACGATATAATGGGCGTATTTGTTATTATTAATTTCACTTAAAAAGATGTCCTTACTCCAAGGAGTAGCAAAAGATGTCTCCTCCACCTTCAGTACATTATCAATATCCTCAACATTCATTAACCTAAACAATGTTGTTGTTTCCATTTGCAGCTCCACTTTCTTTTTTCTGTGCTTCTAACCACTTCGCTTCTGCCTCAGCAAGGCGAATATAATTCGGTGAAAACTGATGTATATCCTCATTTTCCCTATACATTCCTAGCCATGCTAATTCAGCTGGTCTTGGATTGTTTAAACTCTCAGCTGCAAACACTGCTTTGTCCTTAAGCTCACTGATCATTACTTCTTTATGTAGCTCAACGTCATTACCTAATAATAATATTGGTTTATCGAGTGATGATAATGATTTAGCCCAGTCAGATGAGAGGACATTTTGATCTTGTTTTACTTGCTGCAATTCATCAGCTTTATATGAATACAACCCCGTATAAATTTGTCCCCTCCTTGCATCGAATAGTGGTGAAATATATCCAGGAAAAAAACGCCCATTTGCTGCGAGTACTTCGAGACTTGATACGCCTGAGAGTGGAATTTGTAATGACCATGCCAATGTTTTTGCAATTGTAACACCGATTCTTACACCAGTATAAGAGCCTGGTCCTTTTGCAACAATTATTTTCGATAGTTCCTTTGTTGAAATGTTACAGTCCTTCAATAATGATTCAATAGCAGGCATGACACGAATCGAATGATTCTTTTTTACATTTGTAATTATTTCTCCAATAACCTTACTTTCATCTACAAGAGCAATACCCATCACATCATTTGAAGAATCAATTGCTAATACTGTCATTTGCTTATAATCTCCTTACATACTTGTTCATAATGTACGCCAATAGGTTCTAGCATAAGCTTCCGTTTAGATTCACTTATGTGATTAATTCTCACTATTAGCCGTTCTGCTGGTAACTGATCAGCAATTAAATGAGCCCACTCTACAACTGTGATTCCATTTCCTTCGAAATATTCTTGAAATCCAAGATCTTCAGACCCATTTTCTAGTCGATATACGTCCATATGATAAAGAGGTACTTTACCTTGATACTCCTTAATGATTGTGAAAGTAGGACTATTTACATTTCTTGTAATCCCTAGTCCTTTCGCCAAACCTTTAGTAAATGTTGTTTTGCCAGCACCTAAATCACCTTCTAGTACAATCACATCACCCTGGTGCAAATGACTAGCTAGCTTGTATGCAATTTTCATTGTTTGTTCAGCAGAATCAGTTATAATTTCATAAGTTTTCATCTTCTTCACCTATCAATTGTTAAAATGGTTATATCCCTTTTTTTCTATCGTTTTAACTTTCCCATCATTTGTTTGTAGTAATACTTCTGAAGGTCCAGATTTCACTTGCCCAATGGCTGTTACCTTATAATTATGTTTAAGACATTCTTTCTCAAAATGGTTCCAGTCACTCTGCGGCAATGTACCTATGAGTTCGTAATCCTCTCCTCCATACAGAGCTTTTATTATAGCTTCGTTACTACAAACATCATATATTTGTTTACTTAAAGGAATTTGACCTTCTTCAAGATATATTGAAACATTACTAGCTTCGGCAATTTCATTTGCTTCACTAGCCAATCCATCACTAATATCATTTAACGCTACCCTATTATAACATGTCAACAAACGGCCAATCTCCACTCGAGGATAAGGCATTTGATGTTTGTTTACTAACTCTTTTTCAGTTAATTGATAAGAATATTTAATCCCCTTAGCTAATAACAACTGTAACCCTGCAGAAGAATCACCTAACGTTCCTGTAACAAACACGATATCACCATCCTTGGCATTACTTCTAAAAAGTTTTTTTCCTTTTTCAACTTCGCCAATGACGGTTACCGATATAACTAGTGGACCATTTGTAGATACAGTATCTCCACCAATCATATCCATATCATAATTTCTAGCTAAATCGTTCATTCCTGCATAAATGACAAGAATATCTTCTTCAGTCCAATGCTTAGGTATAGCGATGGATATTAAATAATAGAGAGGGATCCCCCCCATTGCTGCCACGTCACTTATATTAGCTGCTAAAGCTTTAAAGCCAATTTGATAGGGCTTCATGGTACTTCGCTTAAAATGGACTTCTTCTACCATCGTATCAATACATATTATTTGATCAAACTTATCCTGAGATGATACTAATGCTGCATCATCACCAATACCCATTATTAAAGATGATTGGTTTACAACCTGTGGTTTAATTTTGTTTATTAATGAAAATTCATCAATTACACTCATAAAATACCACTCCATCATGTTTATATAATAAATTACATTTAATAAATTTGTTAACTTAGATATTTGTTCGTAAGCCTCTATTTGTTAAAATATCACGAACTCTAGTCAATACTTATTTATTTCTTAACATGAAAAGAAACAATATTTCTTTATAATCATTATTTCTTTTTTTTTACTAAATTAGAACAGCTAGTTGGGGTTTTATAGGATTTCATCGCTATATGTTGTTCGTAAAAATATTTAAAGATGAACTACACATTTAATGTCAAGTTTACCAATACAAAAAAAACGAAACATCTAGTTTCGTTTGAGTCAGTTATATATGGCGGTCCCGACGGGAATCGAACCCGCGATCTCCTGCGTGACAGGCAGGCATGTTAACCGCTACACCACGGGACCACATTTATTCATTGGTTGCGGGGACAGGATTTGAACCTGCGACCTTCGGGTTATGAGCCCGACGAGCTACCAGACTGCTCCACCCCGCGATAATAAGAATATTATTATGTCTGGCAACGTCCTACTCTCACAGGGGGAAACCCCCAACTACCATCGGCGCTGAAGAGCTTAACTTCCGTGTTCGGTA
>NZ_JAEUFG010000036.1 GCF_018588585.1 Bacillus sp. SM2101 | reverse complement strand
TTAGGCACGCCGCCAGCGTTCGTCCTGAGCCAGGATCAAACTCTCCAATAAAGTTTGATTGCTCATTTGTTCAAAAAATTAACGTTGACGCTTTTGCTTTGTTTAGTTTTCAAAGAACATTTTTTGTTGTTATCGCTCAGAGGCGACTTAATTAATATAACATCTCGTTCTTATTGATGTCAATATCTTTTTTTGTTTTTTTTGGAGCGGGTGATGAGAATCGAACTCACGACATCAGCTTGGAAGGCTGAGGTTTTACCACTAAACTACACCCGCGTATATATTATTTTAAAATGGTCGGGAAGACAGGATTTGAACCTGCGACCCCATGGTCCCAAACCATGTGCTCTACCAAGCTGAGCTACTTCCCGTATCATGGGATTGGAGTCAAATTTCGATTGAAATTAACTGGCGCGCCCGAAAGGAGTCGAACCCATAACCTTCTGATCCGTAGTCAGACGCTCTATCCAATTGAGCTACGGGCGCTAATTAAATCAGCAACTTTTATATAATAACATCATTCAAATATGATTGCAAGTGTTTTTTTTGGTGCGGTCGAGAGGACTCGAACCTCCACGGGGTCTCCCCCACTAGGCCCTCAACCTAGCGCGTCTGCCATTCCGCCACGACCGCATAAAAAAAATAATGATTGGTGCGGGTGAAGGGACTTGAACCCCCACGTCACAAGGACACTAGATCCTAAGTCTAGCGCGTCTGCCAATTCCGCCACACCCGCGTATAAATGGTGAGCCATGGAGGACTCGAACCTCCGACCCTCTGATTAAAAGTCAGATGCTCTACCAACTGAGCTAATGGCTCAAAAACATAAAAAGTAAAACTAAAAGATTTTTTAATTGAAACAAGACACCCAAACCTCTACATGTTTACTCATGATGTATATCGATTTGTGCGCTGTGGTATTGCTCCGATAATTACTCGATCGTGCTCTACCAACTGAGCTAATGGCTCATAATATAAGAAATAAAAATGGCTGGGCTAGCTGGATTCGAACCAGCGCATGACGGAGTCAAAGTCCGTTGCCTTACCGCTTGGCTATAGCCCAATAATAATTAGGTGAATTTTTATGGAACTTTGTAACCAAGTTCTCCATAAGTAGTATGCTTAATTCTTAATATTACATACGTAAAACAGTATATAGCTGGCGGTCCCGACGGGAATCGAACCCGCGATCTCCTGCGTGACAGGCAGGCATGTTAACCGCTACACCACGGGACCTAATAATTTATAAAAATGGTGGAGGATGACGGGATCGAACCGCCGACCCCTTGCTTGTAAGGCAAGTGCTCTCCCAGCTGAGCTAATCCTCCATCTGATGGTGGAACTTCACTCACCGTGAGTTAAGAAATGGGAGGCGAGTATTTAATACGCGTTTAGCATATTAAACGTACTCACATCCCATAAATAATATATGACCCGTACGGGATTCGAACCCGTGTTACCGCCGTGAAAGGGCGGTGTCTTAACCACTTGACCAACGGGCCTAAACACATCTGGTCACTGGCGGAGAAGGAGGGATTTGAACCCTCGCGCCGCTTACGCGACCTACACCCTTAGCAGGGGCGCCTCTTCAGCCACTTGAGTACTTCTCCTTTGGCTCCACAGGCAGGATTCGAACCTGCGACCGATCGGTTAACAGCCGATAGCTCTACCACTGAGCTACTGTGGAATAAATGTCAACTCTTCATATTATATTCAGCTATACAATCGTTGTCAAGACTATGATAGGTTATTATCTATCGTCTTGCATCAGCGACGCTTTTATAATTTATCACGATTTCTATTTTAAGTCAAGCAATCTGATTCTCCCTCTACATTGACCACAAACATATTTATTCGTATCCATTCTTTTTTTTCGCATATATTGTTTTTTACACTTTATGCATTCATATTTATATTCATATTTCTTATTCTTTGTAGTAGCCTGAATAGGTTTACAGTACCTCGGAGCGTTAACTAATGTAAGAAGCTGTTTGAAATCTCTATCTCTATGCTTATACCCCTTACCTTCAATATGAAGATGATAATGGCATAGTTCATGTTTAATTACATCGATCAAATCACTTATCCCATGTTCTTGATAATACTTTACATTCAATTCAATGTTATGGGATTTTAGCAAATACCTCCCGCCAGTAGTTCGTAGCCTATTATTAAATGCGGCCTTATGTCTAAATGGTTTACCAAATGATAACTGGGATACTTCTTCTACTAATTCCTGAAGTTGACGATCATCCATTACAAGTCCTCCTTATTCTCACCAATCCAATTTCTTAGAATATGAAACCTAACGAGCTATTATTGCATAAAGTAAATACTACACATACAAATTCGTTTCAGTTACAATCCCAACTATTTACTTGTTGCTTTATGGACTAAACACGAATATAATTTTCGTTCGTCTAAAGACTACAAAAATCATATCATAAACATTTGTTACTCAAGCCGACGTAACGAAAAGTAACAATCAATACGAAAACTGCCATTTAATATAAGAAGAAAACATCAAATAAAAGGGGGTATAGTTATGCCAACTTGGTTTAAAAACCAAATACAAAAGGCTTATTATGAAAAAAACTCCTATCAAATTAGGCTTCTTAACCAATGCTGGTTTTTTTACAGAAAAAACACTACTAATTAAATAGCAGTGTTTTATACATTTATTGATTTGCACCTAACATCGTTAAGGAAACTCTTCCTTTTTTCTCATCAACATCATCAACCCAAACTGTTACAACATCACCAACAGCCACAACATCCAGCGGATGCTTAACAAACCGATTACTTAGCTTTGAAATATGAACTAGGCCATCTTGCTTAACTCCAATATCAACAAATGCGCCAAAGTCTACTACATTACGTATGGTCCCTTGCAATTCCATACCTTTTTCTAAATCTTCTAGTTGCAATACGTCTTTCTTTAATAATGGCGTTGGCAAATCATCTCTAGGATCTCTTTCTGGACGTTTAAGGGCTTCAACAATATCCTTCAACGTTAATTTACCCACACTTAATTCTACTGACATCTCATCTATTGATACATTACCCATTGCTTGAATTAATTCACCTGACCCTAATTGGTCAATTGATAATCCAAGCCTTTCAAGTAACAACCTTGTTACTTTATAACTTTCGGGGTGAATGCTCGTCCGATCCAAAGGTGAATTACCATCATTAATACGAAGAAAACCAATACATTGTTCATACGTTTTCGAACCAAGACGCGGGATGTTCTTCAGCTCAGATCGATTAGTAAATTTCCCACTCCCCTCTCTTTGCTTCACAATATTCTTTGCAACAGTTTTTGATAAACCTGCTACATATTGAAGAAGCGAGGGGGAAGCAGTGTTCACATTAACACCTACTTGGTTTACAACTGTTTCTACAATAAAAGTTAAAGAATCGTTCAGCTTTTTCTGAGTTACATCATGCTGGTATTGGCCTACACCTACTGATTTAGGGTCTATTTTTACGAGTTCAGCTAAAGGATCCTGCAAACGCCTTGCTATTGAAATTGCACTTCTCTCTTCTACTTGTAATTTTGGAAATTCTTCTCTTGCTAAATCTGAAGCGGAATAAACACTAGCCCCGGCCTCATTGACAATTAAATAGTATATGTCTGAATTAATTTCCTTTATGGTCTCGGCGATAAATTGCTCGGTTTCTCTTGACGCAGTACCGTTCCCAATTGCAATCATCTCTACATCAAACTTTGTTAAAATAGAAATGACTTTATCCTTTGCTTCAGTTATTTTTTTAACTGGGGGATGAGGATAGATGACATCAATATGCAACACTTTCCCTGTCTCATCTACAACAGTTAATTTACATCCTGTTCGATATGCAGGGTCAACACCTAACACAATCTTGCCTTTTAACGGAGGTTGTAGTAGCAGATTCCTTAAATTCTCTGAAAAAATATGTATCGCTTGGTCTTCTGCTTTATCAGTAAGCTCTTTGCGGATTTCCCTTTCAATAGAAGGTTGAATTAACCTTTTGTAACTATCCTCAATCGCTTCAGTTACATATACGTTAACTGAAGAGTCTGATTGTTTTATGACCGAACCTAGCATATAACTTAATATTTGTTCTATCGGTGGCTTAATTGAAATACGCAGAACTTCTTCCTTCTCACCCCTGTTCATAGCGAGTACACGATGGGGAACAATTTTACTAATTAATTCTCCAAACTCATAATACATTTCAAATACATTTTTTTCATCAGCAGCTTCATCTTTTACAGACGATTCAACTCTACCTTTCTGTAATGTTTCTTTACGAATCCATTGCCTAATAGTTGCGTCCTCTGATACCCATTCTGCAATTATATCTTTTGCACCTTGTAATACTTCTTCAACAGATACTAGCTCTTTCTCTTTCGATAAGAATTGTTGCGCATAGTCTTCAACATTCACATTTTTCGGAAAATCCATTATCCACTGCGCGAAAGGCTCTAAACCTTTTTCTTTAGCAATCGTTGCTTTTGTGCGTCTTTTCTGCTTGTATGGACGATACAAATCTTCTACTTGCTGCAACTTTGTCGTCGTTTCTATTTTTCTTTTCAGTTCTTCACTAAGTTTCCCCTGTTCGCTTATTAAGCGCATAACTTCCTCTTTACGCGACTCGAGATTTTGTAAATATGTCCATTTTTCTTGAATAGCTCGAATTTGAACCTCATCCAAAGCATTAGTAAGCTCTTTGCGATATCGTGCAATAAATGGCACCGTATTACCTTCATTCAGCAATGAAATAACATTATTAATTTGTTTAGTTGAAATCTTTAGTTCACTAGCTATAGAATCCACTAATATTGAGTGCTTTTCTATCGTATATTCCACAGTCAATGCAATACCCCCTACAATGATTATAAAATTATAAAAATATTCTAAAATTATTATCTAAAATAAAGTAGAACTCATCCATATGATAAATACCTAGATAAGAAAATAAAAAAGCCACTAAAGTGTGGCTTTTTTCCATATATGAAAATCTAAAAATCAATTAGTCCTAAACTGATTTGTAAAGCTTCGTCCACTTTATCCATCATCTCTTCATCTAGATGTGTAATCTTATCAGTCAATCTTTGCTTATCGATTGTCCGAACTTGCTCTAACAAAATTACAGAGTCACGTTCAAAATCATACCGCTTTGCATCTATTTCAACATGTGTAGGCAGTTTAGCTTTTTGTATTTGAGCGGTAATAGCAGCTACTATGACAGTTGGACTAAAACGATTGCCTATATCGTTCTGAATGACAAGTACAGGGCGAACGCCCCCTTGCTCAGAGCCAACAACTGGGGATAAATCAGCAAAATACACGTCGCCTCGTTTAACAATCAAACGATTACCCCCCGCTAACTAAGCGTTCTACTGTATGTTCAGCTTCGTATTCAGCTAAAAAGGCTTCTGATGCAATGCTTAAATTTATTTTTGCCATTTCCATATAACCACGTCTCATCGACTCACGTATTTGACGCTGCTTGCGTTCTCGAAGGTACATTTTTGTAGCTTGATAAATAACCTCACTTCGATTACCTTCTTCTTGTTTTACTAGAACATCTAACTCATTTACTAAGTTTTTCGGTAACCTGATTAATATTTCTGTCGTTGCGCTAGATTCAGACACAAACATACACCTCCACCAGTACACTACACATTATCATTCCATTCTAACATTTATCATACCACTAAACACCTTAGATGCAAAGCGTAACTAAGTAAATTCTTATCTATTATCGTCTAGGCAAAGGTATTTTTATTCATAAAGTTTATATTACAATAGCATTTTTTATAAAACATCATCCTACTTCAAGTGATTTACCACTTCAATAACACTGTTATTCCTAATATAGAGCCGTGGAACACGGTAATTAATCATGCAAGTAATTTCATAATTTATTGTATCTAATTGCTCAGCTATCTCATCTACTTGTATAAAGTTATTAAGCTGTTGACCAATTAATGTTACTTGAGTACCTACTGGCACCTCATTATTTAGCTTTACCATCATTTGGTCCATGCAGATTGTACCAACAATTGGAATTCTTTCTCCGTTAACTAATACCTCATTGTTACGTAGTTTTCGTAACCAGCCATCGGCATAACCAATTGGTACAGTTCCGATCCATTCCTCTTGTTTTGTCGTATAGGTGGCACCATAACTAATGCTATTACCAGGCGAGACTAGCTTTATATGAGATAAACGACTATGCAAAGAAAAAGCTTCCTTTAATGGAAAAGGTAATTGTGGCTTTATATCTACAGATGGAGTTAGCCCGTACATAGATATACCGAATCTTATTGCATTAAATAGTTGATGTGGGAACCTTAGTGCTGCAGCGCTGTTTGCACAATGAATCATTGAAGGTTTTTCAGCAAACCAATCTAACATCTCCTGAAACATACGATATTGCTGTTCAAGAAATGTTGTGTTAATTTCATCAGCAGTTGCATAGTGAGTATATGCACCGTGTAAAACTAGTCGTTTATCATTGTTTACCACGGCTTCGATTGCTTTTATTTCAGCTTCGGTTCTAACCCCTAACCTTCCCATACCGGTATCTAACTTCACATGCAAATGTATTGCTTGATCTTCGTGATAGAACTTAAGAGCTTCATGTAACCATTCTGCTTGAAATATAGTAATAATAACATTAAATTTTACTGCATCTGATAGATCCTCAGGTCTTGTAGCGCCCATTACTAAGATCGGGGCTTGAATACCCTGCTTTCTTAAAAATATCGCTTCATCCATAAAAGCAACAGCTAACATGGTAGCTCCAGCTTCAAGCGCTGTACGTGCAACTTGAGTATAACCATGGCCGTATGCATTTGCTTTTACGACTGCTATAATTTGGACATCATCCGCTATATGATTTCTCATAGCTTGAACATTATCATGGATATGATCCAAATTTATCTCTACCCATGTATCTCTGTGAAAAGTTGACAAAATCAACAAAACCCTTTCTGCTTATATTACCATTAGTATAAATGATTATTAGCTGTATATCTTCCTTTGTCAAGTAAAAGAAAACAGGCCTAGCATGTATTGTAGAGCCTGTTTGGGGTTTTCCTATTTAATTGATTGATTCTTAACAGAACTCGCAATCATGATCATTTCTTCCTGAGTTAAATCTTCAGAAGCGAGCATAAAATCCACCCCATTATACGTCCAAGTCAGACTATTATTTGTCAAAGCTCCAATTGTAAAGTCCCCTAAGCTGACAATATCACCATTCATAATCGTTGCAGAACTCATTGCTGGAACATCAAATGCTTGTTCCTGAATCAATGTATAAGATTTCTCTCCACCGTATGTCATAATGATTCGTTTCCCATTTTCTGTTTCAACCGTCACTTCTTCTTGTGGTATCACACCGACGAGTTGATCACTCGGATAGTATACCGGCAAGGATAAGTCAGTCGAACTAACAATTGATAAATCATCTAGTCTCGCAGCAGTCATATTCTTCTTCGTATCAAATGCATCTTCATCAAAACTAGGGTTAAATTCCATCTTCCCAAATTCAATAGTAATTAAAGGCTTATAATCAGGGTCCATCACTTTTACAACTGATGGTGACAAGTCTTTTTTATTTATTGTGATTTCTTGCCTAGGTAGCATTTTATGGTTTTGATAGTTCGTTTTTGTCTCAAATACGTACAATTGATCTTTTGCTTCAAATGTCGCTTCTGTGTCTTGCATAATATCATTGACGATTGATTCATAAAGGTACGGCTGACTACTGTTGTTTGGCCAGTCACTTTGGAATCGATAACTTTTATTTAACGCTGGGGTTAGAACAAATACACCTTCATTATTTCGCAGAATCATTTGACTTTGATCTCTTTCAGTATTTCTTAAATTGACACGGTAATTATCCGGCTTTTGATGCCAAATCTCCACATCATAAACTTGTGGTTCATCTCCAGTTTGAATGGTCATCTTGGCTTCAGTTTTATAACCTTTCATGTCTTCAACCTTCGAGTCTAGTGCGTTTACAACATCTTCTTGTGATTTATTCCCACAACCTACAAGTGCAAGAAGAACACTAAGTACAAAAAACAGCCATACTATCTTCCTCATTTTCCTTCTCAGCCCCTTTGCCTCTTTTCTAAGTAGCTTAGAGCGATGATCATATCCGCTCACCTATCGCTATAAAAATATATGAGACAAAGTATCACAATATGCAGACTAGCTTGACGAGCTTTCAATTATTACTTGAGCTACAGCATATTCTTGACTGTGAGATATCGAAAGATGTATATGATTTTCATCGGAAACTGCGATAATTGGCCTTCCTTGCTCATTTGATGTAATTTCAATATCTAAAAAGCTAATTTCCTTTCCAATTCCCGTGCCTAGAGCTTTTGAATAGGCTTCTTTTGCAGCAAATCTACCACAAAAAAATTCTATTTGTCTCAACCCTTGGAGTTGATTAAAAATTTTTTGTTCATTTTGTGTTAAAATTCTATTTATAAACCTTTCGCCTTGTCTTTCAAGAGTACTGGCTACACGTTTTATTTCAACGATATCAATCCCAATCCCGATAATCATATAAAAACCCTCTCTATGCATATAATAATTACTTAATAATACTATATAGAAAGATATATACGTAAAGGAGAAATTAATTTATGTTTATGAGAACCGAAAACTTTCGCACCTTTTTGTTTTTATATCCTATTATTTCATTTATCATTGCTATTCATATTTTATTTTGGTTGATTTTAGCCATTCCTACATCAATGTCAAATATAATTTTCCAACAAATGGTTGGATTGAACTTTCTTATATCACAAGGAGAATACTGGCGTCTATTTACACCAATTATTATTCATAGTGGTTTTGGCCATATGCTGTTGAACTCATTTTCACTCGTATTGTTTGGCCCTGCTCTAGAAAAAATGCTAGGCAAGTGGAAATTCATCATTGTTTATATTGGTGCTGGTTTTATTGCAAATATGGCAACATACTTCATTGAGCCATTACAATATGCGCATGTTGGTTCATCCGGTGCTATATTCGGCTTATTCGGAGTTTATTTGTATATTGTTCAATTCCGTAAAGATATCATTGACCATGCCAACTCACAAGTCATTATTACCATTTTAGTCATCGGTTTAATCATGACATTTATAAATCCAAATATTAATGTTGTCGCTCATTTATTCGGGCTAATTGGTGGAGCCATATTAGCTCCTTTACTTATTACAAAGAATACATCATCTTATACTTATGTCGCAGCACAAGGACGTCCTGTGAATTACTCAAATATATTTACTAAAAACAATCTCATTTGGCTAATTATCATCTTTCTGGTCATACTAGGTTTATTTGCTAGGTAATGTCGTTTCGTTCGATGACTCCTGTGGAACATTCGCTTCTTTTACTAATAATTCTTCAAAAAAAACGTATTCGAAACTTTCGAATACGTTTTTCAATAAAGTCTAATTATCTTTTTGATCGAATGATATTAGCTATTTATAATAAAAAGGGAACTATACCTATAGCCCCTATCACATATCATACCGTTTAGCCCCTGTTCAATATACTATTAGGCAAATGTTCACTATTTACATTTTCCGAGCGATTACTTCCTCCATTTGAATACCATTCATGAATAGCTCGCCCTTCAAAAAACTCCATGTCAATCATATTAAAATGTTTACCACTTGCGCTTGATTTTATGGAGGATGTTATAGTACATAAGCTTTTTCTTTTTTGAAAATATGACTGCTGCATTGTACAAGCTTGTATTTTCTTCCTTTGCATTAATACTGTCGTTTTACCAATAGTACGAAATTGCATGAACAGTTGTTTTTCATCTAATGACCATTGTGCACCTCTGTACTTCACATAACCAAATACCATAGCAACTACAAATAATAAAATAGATGCATAACCCCAAGGGCGTAAAAATATTACCATTGGCACTACAATTATAGTTACAGGATAAATTGACCTTAACATGTACCTTATTAATGAACGTTTTGGAATCTTAGTTTTAGATATCGGAATGTGATAATCAACTAATATCTCATTTATTAATTTTGCCAATTTTTTCTTTTTTATAATAGGGAATAGCATTGTTGACATACCTGACTCCATATCAGTTGATGCCCCAGCAATTTCAACAAATACAGTAGCAAAACCTAAAGGTTGACGAATAATATTTTCTGAAATTCTAATTGCTTGTATTCTTCCTAATGGGACAGTAACCTTCCGCTTCTCAATGATTCCCCTAATTATGACTAGTTCATTTTCATATTTTTCAATTGTAAAATTCCCGTATTTTAACATCGTGTTAATGAATGCAATAACCCAAGCAATAAATATCGCAAACATAGCAGTTATCATTACGAGTAATGGACCAAGGTTTAAATACTGTTCAAATCGATTGACAATTATTTCATATGGTATGAGTTCTTCAAATTGTGAAAAGAAAGCAATAATAGCTGATAGTACTACACCTATACCACCAGTAGTTGATCCAGCAATGAGAAGTTCCTTTGTAGAAACTTTATAATTAAATAGTACTTTTTCCTTTCCTTCCTCATCTAATGAAGGAGTATGCTCTTCCTCCATTGGTGCCTCAAATTGTTGGGCCGTTTGTTCCATCAACGCTCTTTCAAGCTGTCTTGATTCCATAGAGGTTATAGCTGTTAACTCTGCTTCTGCCTCTTTACCACCACCAGCAGTTTCTACTCTAACCTTAACCAACTTGAATAAACGATGCAGCACCCCTTGTGAAATATCAAAGGTTTGGATTTTTTCTATAGGGATATACCGTTTCTTTTTAATAAATACACCGTGTTCAATTCGTAATTCTCCATCTTCCACTCTATATGTATAGCTGTACCAGTAGAGAAATCCTGCAACTAGCACACCAATGAAGCCTACTCCAAACGATATAAACTTCACATATGATAAGATCATACCGTCATCACCTGAGCCAATGAAAAAGAAAACTATAATTGGGATAATGAGACTTTTAATAAAGCTAATTATAGATAGTAGTGCTGATATTGGATGAAGACGACGTTTTTCAAACATTAATCATCCTCCACCCTCGCTAAAATAGATATTCTATCTCTTAGTTCATCTGCTTCATTAAGGTCTAAAGCAGGTATTTCATGAACAGTTGCTGCTGTTGATACTGTAACAGTAGCAAGACTATACTTTCTTAGTATAGGGCCTTGTTTCGTATCAACATGCTGAACACGGACCATCGGTATCAATGTTCGTTTAATAATAAATATGCCGTGTTGAATATCTATTTCATGTTCGTTCACCTCATATCTCCATCGCTTCCACCTTAATTTAGGAATAAGCATAATAAATATATAACCCATTATCAAAGTGAGCAATAAACCAACTACAATAATCCATATTGGCCAACGATAAATAATCGTAAGTATAAGTAATACAATAAAAGCAATTAACGACACTAAAAATTCGATTATTCCACCGATACGCCAAACCGGCAATGCACGTTTGCTTATTCGATTTATAGGTGCATCTCTCACAATTTCCTCCTCCTTACTGTATCTTTTCGTGTCTATAAGAGGATGTTCAAATTCATAGCATAATTTAAACACGCACTATAACTTATTATTATATACAAAATTACTCTTGGTATAAAAAGGGTTTTATAATCAAAAGCAGTCAATCGATCTATAAATTAGCATATTGATTGTTAAACCTGTAAGTTTGACCAGTATATTGTATAAAATAGCCGATAAATTTGGAGAATTGACTGGTAAAGCTTGTCCTCAAGGGAATAGTTCTACAACAAGACATCCGTAAGCCTCGTTCCACGTAAAAAGGGTGCAAAGCTTATCAGCTTTGCACCTCTTAATTTATCTTGATTCTTGTTTTCTTGGTCTTCTTTTCGGGTTACCACGATGATTCCTATTTGAATGTTGACGTGACTTTGAATGATGGCCTTTATGACGATTTCGACTATTACCACCTTGTGACCTTTGTTGTTTTTTCATGTGTAAAGGCGGTTCTGATGTTAAATTAACTGGCGTTTGATCAGGTTCTTTCGTCATTAATTTAATTGCTGCTGCAACAACTGATACCGAATCATGATCCTCAAGTAGCTCTTCTGCAGCTCGTTTATAAAAGGATACGTTTCCTTTTTCAACAGTTTCTACAATTTTATCAATAACGAGATGCTGTTGACCTTCAAGAGCCTCATCGAGTGTAGGTGGCTTCATACGCTCCATTTTTCTCTTAGTCGTATGTTCTACATTCTTTAGATGACTCATTTCTCTTGATGTGACAAATGTAATAGCAGCACCCGTCTTACCAGCTCGACCTGTACGACCTATGCGATGAACATAGCTCTCTGGATCTTGTGGAATATCAAAATTATATACGTGAGTGACTCCAGAAATATCTAGACCACGCGCAGCTACATCTGTTGCTACTAGGACATCTATAGAACCTGCCTTAAACTTTCTTAACACAGATATACGTTTTGCTTGCGTCATATCTCCGTGGATACCTTCAGCTGAATAACCACGTAGAGAAAGAGCTTCTGATAACTCATCTACCCGTCGTTTTGTACGACCAAAGATAATTGCTAATTCAGGAGATTGAATATCTAGTAAACGTGTTAAAATGTCAAATTTTTTCTTTTCCTGAACCTCGATGTAATACTGTTCAATATTAGGAACAGTCACTTCTTTTGCTTTTACTTTCACTACTTCAGGGTTATTCATAAACCGTTCAGCAATTCTTTGAATTGGACCAGGCATTGTTGCTGAAAAAAGTAATGTTTGGCGTTCATTTGGAATATGAGATAAAATCGACTCAATGTCTTCGATAAATCCCATATTTAACATTTCATCTGCTTCGTCAAGCACAACAGTATGAATATTATCTAAACGTAACGTTTTACGTTTAATATGATCGATCATTCGTCCAGGCGTTCCTACAATTAAATGAGGACGTTTTTTTAACCCTCGTATTTGACGACCAATATCTTGTCCACCATATACCGGAAGAATTCTTACACCTTTAAACGATCCAATTTTATATAGCTCCTCTGACACTTGAATTGCTAATTCCCGAGTCGGTGCAATAACAATACCTTGTGTCTTATCTTCAGCTATATTAATTTTCTCAATTAATGGAATACCAAACGCAGCTGTTTTTCCAGTACCTGTTTGCGCTTGTCCAATAACATCTTTATGCTGCAAACCGAGCGGAATTGTTTGAGCTTGAATAGGTGTTGATTCTTCAAAGCCCATCTTGTTAATAGCCTTTAATAAAGGCTCACTTAAACCTAATTCATTAAACATGATCAATTGATTTCTAACTCCTTTTTACATCTATTTCATAATAACTACAGTTACTTTGCATCCGAACATTACTTCGAGCTTATTTAATAATGAAGTACCAAACCAACATCATATCACTAATAATATTCATTTGCAATTTTCTAATGAAATTAAATTAATGTTATCACTAAATAGTTGTTCCAATTTTTCTAATAATTTCTAAATAAGAAAATAAGCTCCTATTCCTTTAAAAAGGTATATACCTCAGCAAAAAGCTCCCTACGCTCCTCACAGTAGCAGACATGATGCTTGGCTGATTCTATATAAATAAGTTTCTTCCTGGCAGAACTGATTGTTTGATGTATATGCTCTGCACTTTTCATTGGAACAATCCCATCACATTTCCCTTGCACAGTTAATGTAGGTACAGAGATTTTCTCTAAAGCTGGTCTAACCATTCGAACGAGCTGCTGAAACTGAATTATTGCACTAAGAGGAGTTGCAATTATTTTCTTCTTATACCTCTCATATAATTCATTTTCGTGTATTTTTCCTTGCAATCCAAGCTTAAATAAATCATGTACATCACTAATAAGTTGCTTTGGATTCGTATAATATACGGCTGCACTCAATAAGACAAGTTTTCTTATTGAGTACTTCGCTGCTAAGTAACTAGCAATTACACCGCCCATTGAAAACCCAATTAAATATACGATGTCGAATTTGTCTAACAATTTCTTCAGCTCTTCTTCCACGCAATCAATCCACGGAGTGTAACTCACACCGGTCAACGAGAGTTGCTCACCATGACCAGGTAGTACAGGTGTGACAATTTCCCAATTAGTCTCTTGAGTTAAATAGTCGACTAATGGTTGAACTTCGTAAGGACCACCTGTAAATCCATGAATGCATAAACAACCTACCATTTCAATGCTTCAACAACTTCTTCAAGCTCCATCCCACGCGATGCCTTGACCAACATTACATCATTAGCTTGTATAATTTCCTTTACTTCTCTAATAAGTTCTTTTTTATCACTATAAATTCTTGTTCTCTCTGCTGGGAATACTTTTTGTGCTTCATGGGCGATTTCTGCTCCTAATCTGCCCAAAGTAAATACGTAATCAACCTTAGCTGGTAATAACATTTTTCCTATGGAACGATGAAACTCAATTTCGTTTTCCCCTAGCTCTAGCATATCTCCAAAAACAACAAACTTACGCGAAAAGTTTGGTAGTTCATTTAGCAGGTGAATTGCAGCCTTCATGGAAGTAGGACTAGCATTGTAGGCATCATTAATTATCGTTAAACCCGAAGGTGCTACTATACGTTCCATTCTCATATTCGTAAGTTTAACTTTCTCTAGACCTTCTTTTATTTTATCCCAAGAAACATGAAAATATCGTGCAGTTGCAATAGCTGCAAGTGCATTATAGACGTTATGCTCCCCTAATACAGGAAGAATATATGAAATGCTATGAGATTGATTAATTGAAAAAAGAGTTTGGTCACTTTGTTGTGAAATAGAAGTTACCTTAAAATTATTTCGTTCATTTTTACCAAATGAAATTAACTCTCCATCCAAATTAGACACCCGTTCTAATAGCAGCGGCTCATCACCATTGTACACAAGGGGAGCACCAGGTTGTAACCCTGCTATTATTTCTAGCTTCGCTTCACAAATGGCTTCCCGTGATCCTAAATCTTGCAAATGGGATTCTCCGATGTTTGTAATTACAGCTGCATTAGGGCGAGCAATCTCAGATAATAATTGTATTTCGCCACGACCACTCATTCCCATTTCAAGAACCGCAATATCGGTATCTTCTTCCAAACGTAATAGCGTCAAAGGCAACCCATAATGATTGTTAAAATTACCTTCTGTTTTCAGTACTTTATAATTAGTAGAAAGCACTTCTGAAATTAAGTCTTTGGTTGTTGTTTTTCCATTGCTACCTGTAATACCTATAACCTTAACATTTAGCTGCTGTCGATATTGTGCAGCAAGCTTTTGTAATGCCATAAGCGTGTCATCAACAACAATTAACGGTCTTCCCTTAGGCATATTCGGTTGCCCCTTTTGCCATAGAGAAGCTACGGCTCCTTGTTCAAACGCATCGTTAACAAAATCATGTCCATTAAAGCGTTCCCCAATGATCGGGATAAACAAGTTCCCATGTTGAATTTCTCGTGAATTAATAGATACACCCTCGATAAACTGCCCATTATGTTGAAATTGCACTGCTTCTCCTAAAACCATCTCAACAATTTCTTGTAATGTTCGTCTAATCATTTATCGATCATCCTTTACTTAAAATGTATATTTAATTTGTTGTTTCTCTTCATGTCGTTCTATTGCTAATTGCACAAGCTTTTCGATTAATTGAGGGTATGTGACACCAGAATGTTGCCATAATAATGGAAACATACTAACTGGTGTAAAACCTGGCATTGTATTCACTTCATTAATATAAACTTCACTATCTTCTGTTAAGAAGAAATCAGCTCTGACTAGACCTGTGCCATCAATTGCCTTAAATGCTTTTATGGCCATTTCATGAATCTTTTCATACTCTGATGTTGTTATATCAGCTGGGATGATTAACGCAGTATCTCCGTCTTCGTATTTTGCCTTATAATCGTAAAAATCGTCTTTAGGGACAATTTCTCCCGCAACCGAAACCTCCGGTTCATCATTACCAAGTACACCTACTTCAATTTCACGACCAACTACTGCAGCTTCAATAATTATTTTACGATCATAAGTGAAAGCCTCATCGAAAGCCTTCTTCAAGCTATCACGGCCATTACATTTACTAATTCCTACACTTGATCCTAGGTTCGCAGGTTTTACAAAGCATGGATAACCCAACTGCTCCTCTACTTGTTCGTATGCTTCTTCCTTTAACTTATGCCACTCGTTACGAGTGAAGCCTACGTAATTCACTTGTTTTAGCCCCGCTTGGGCAAACAATTGTTTCATAATCACTTTATCCATTCCCGTTGCTGATGCTAATACTCCGTTCCCAACATAAGGAAGGTTCAATAATTCCAATAGCCCTTGCACAGTACCATCTTCTCCATTTGTCCCATGGAGTAATGGGAAAATGACATCAAGTGAATCCTGATTGCCATCAGCACTTTGTGAAGATTTGAAAAGCTCATTAGCAAAAGTATTAGGGACAATTGAATTTTCTTCCGAGACTAATGTTAAAGAACTTACATTATCTATTGAATCTGTAATTTGCTTACCACGGACCCACTCCCCATTACTCGTTATAAAAATGGGATGGATTTCAAATTTATCTTTATTCAATGCCTTAATAACAGCAAGTGCTGTTTGCAATGAAACTTGATGTTCAGCTGATTTCCCTCCGTACAGCAATCCTAATTTTATTTTCATATAACAAACCTCCATAATTTAAGTAATACATAGGCACCTTGTTAACCCCCTACAAGAGTTGCAACCATTTCACATGATGGACTAAGGAACTTGAGGCGATGAGCGCCTAAAACTGGGATTCCAAATGTGTAAAGCGACGATTTATAGGTGACAAGCTTAAAATAAGCTGGCGAAAAAGATACTTGATACATTATTGAAAGATTGACTTATGGCCTCAAGACACCTTAAGCTCGACAATTATAAACTTATACAGTTGAAATAAATCTATTTAAAATGCTCTTTTCGTAAACTCCGTTGCTATTTTTACTAAAAATGACATTTAAGTCCCACAATCTTATAGTAATAAAGGCACGACAGAAGATAGATGTTTACGTTTTTATATCTTAGTAGGTCAATGCGAAAACAGCCATTTTAGAATTATACTTGATTTCTATTATATCATGTTGCACCTAACTTTACGTTTCGGTTAATACACTTATATGTGATATGATGCTTGTATCACAACCTGAAAGCGAACCTACAACAGCTAATGGTAAGTTGTCTGTAGTTCTTATTTCATATATAAAAAATTTATTATATAATGATAGTCATCCTAATAATTCCATCTAATACATTAAATAACTACGAATCTTACAAAGAAAGGTGATAACTATGTCTTCAATTTTAAATAATTTCCAAAATTCGGTTAATGAAGTGTTGATTGGCAAAGAAAAAGTGACCGAGCTTTTGTTAGTATCCATCCTAAGCAAGGGTCATGTACTTCTGGAGGATGTTCCTGGTACAGGAAAAACAAAACTAGCTAAAACGTTTGCTTCACTCATTAATGGGTCTTTTCAACGAATACAATTCACCCCTGATGTACTTCCAAGCGATGTTACTGGTATTCAATTTTTCAATCCTAAAGAACAGGATTTTCAATTACGCTTAGGTCCAGTAAATACAAATATTTTATTAGCTGACGAAATTAATCGAGCAACACCTCGTACACAATCCAGCTTACTTGAGGCAATGGAAGAGCGACAAGTAACAATTGATGGTAGTACATACAAATTACCAGAGCCATTCATTGTATTCGCCACCCAAAACCCTGTTGAATCACATGGAACTTTCCCATTGCCAGATGCTCAACTTGACCGATTTTTCATGGTTATTCCTGTCGGCTATCCTTCATTTGATGAAGAGAAAGAAATGATTAAACGCTATCGCAATGAAGATCCACTTAAACATATACAAAGTATTGTTGATTCAACACTACTATTAAACTACCAAGATGAGATAAAACAAATCAAAATATCTGAAGATATTGAAACATATCTTCTCGCTATTATCCATGCAACACGACAATCTGATCTCATTGAAACAGGCGTAAGCCCACGGGGTACATTAGCTTTCATGAGAGCCATTCAAGCAAGAGCTTTTCTCAAAGAGCGAGATTATTGTATCCCTGAAGATGTTAAAGAGCTCGCACCATACATATTGAGTCATCGGCTTGTTCTTTCAACAGAAGGTATGTTAAAAACACAATCTCATGAAATCATACAGCATATTATAGATTCAGTTGAAGTACCGGTTGAATCAGGAGCCACACTATAATGAATTGGTATAAAACTGTACACATACCTACCATATTTTCTCGATCTATTTGGTTGGTTTCTTTATTGCTATTTATCGAATTCATCTTTATTAAATCAAATATTTTATTTTTTTGTATTTTCGTATTGTGCTCATTATATTTTTTCATCTATTTATATTTGCATAATATAGGGAAGTACATTCGCATTGAAGATGAGAAGACGACCATAAGAATGTTTCCAAACGATGAAGCTACATTGTATTTGAAGTTGCATCATAAAGGTATCCTACCATTACTTCAAGGAAACGTAACGTTTACATGCAATAATACAATAAAATGTACAAATATCCCTAAATTGTACGATAATGTTATGGCTAAGAGGTCACCTTATAAACTACCTCTTACATATCAATACAAGTCATCCAAATCATATCCTGTAAACATCGTTGCCAATAAAAGAGGGGTCACACGTATAAGAGAGATTAATTTACAAATATATGACCCATTCCATATAGGAACGGTATCACACTATAATACTTGGGGGATCGGACAAGAAATACTCGTTTATCCAGAACCAAAACCGTTAGCAAACATACAAACATTTAGTAAAATGAGGGCTGGAGAACAAATTTACCCACATTCTTTATTTGAGGACATATCACGTATTAGAGGTGCAAGAGAGTATGCTGCCAATGATCCATTTTCACGTATACATTGGAATTTGTCCGCAAAGAACGGTCAGCTAATGACTAAGGAATATGACAAAACAGTTTACCATAAATGGACGATCATATTAAATGTTTTAAAAGATCGTCAAATGTCATTTGATTTGTCAGAAGAGATGGAGGACTACATAAGCTATGTTGCATTTATATGTCAATATGCCTACAAACAAAATATCCCTTTTGAAATATACGCAAATGTAGTTACAAACAGTAATGATTCAATCTTTCATTTGGAGCCAGGAACTGGGGGGAAACACCTATCCATTGCACTCGAAATGCTTGCAAGAATAAATGAAGGTAACTACATCAAGCATATTAACCATTTTTTCCACTCTCTAGACAGGAGAATTGATGAAGATGCAATCGTGCTATATTTCGGTGATTATGGATCAACCATTGCAAACTACCTTGCATCCTGGTCACGCGGTGGTATGTCACTATTTAATGTGGAAAACAATGAAGAATATGGATATTTACAGCCATTCAAGTTAAGGAGTGATGCACTTGCTTAACTGGTTTAAAGCGAATTACGTCCCTTTTATAAATTATCTTTACGAAAGTTTGATCGTGTATTTCTGTATAGTCTTATTATCTATATTCACTAATGAGATTGTACCAGTAAGTTTATTTTTTTTACTATATGTCGTGGGTGCAATCCCAACTGCAATGATCATATATAAAATGGAGGGAAAAGCCTTTAATCAAGGCGCCTTATTATACATCCCATTTCTATTTGTTGTTGCCTTATTTCTTAATATCCCAGTAATTGAAGCAGCTGCAATCTCTATCGTTTCTGTTTGGAGGCTTCTAATTCATCTTAAATTAAGAAAATGGGAAAGTTTTGAGAAGCATATGATCGTTTCGATGTTAGTCATCCCTATTGTATTAGTATTAAACAAACCCGAAATGTTGTATTTATTAGTAGTACAGGTATTATTCTT
Organism: Bacillus sp. SM2101; assembly: GCF_018588585.1. Lineage (NCBI taxonomy): Bacteria > Bacillati > Bacillota > Bacilli > Caryophanales > Bacillaceae > Bacillus > Bacillus sp. SM2101. The sequence goes on along the minus strand of NZ_JAEUFG010000036.1, from coordinate 17,278 downwards.
CCCAATCGTTAGGCGGGAAAATAATGAACTGTCAGGAGGTCAGACGGCGAACCGGTTATGGGGATTACTTTCTCTATTAATCGTAATTACGATCGTTTTTGTTGGTAAAATTATTATTCCGATGATTTATAAAGTAGTGACGCTTGTCATTGCATATGTTGCTACCGGAGCTTTTATTGCAATATCATGGATCGTTTCGAAATTACCATTACCTCCGTTGACAATTCCAGAACTATTCGAGACCGAAGGTAAAGAGGAAGAAACATTAGTCCAGCTAGTGCAAAATAGTATTAATCAAGACGCTACTGGAAATAACACTTTTATTTATGTTTTGATTGTTATTATTGTAGGGTTAGTTATTTATCTTTTATTCAAAAGAAAAGCTCATGCTACAAATGACCCTTCTCATAAAGTACAACCGCTAGCCATTAATAACGACGTTAGTCATACAACCATTATGTATGGTAGAGGAATGTATTCATCTCATGGAAATCGAATGATTCGGAAAAGGTTTGACCGTCTTGAACATCATATGGCTAAAAAAGGAAGAGGTCGAAAAGTCAATGAAACTGTCCATGAATGGCTACACCGTCTAGACATCAATCATATTCACGTAGCAGAATTTGAAGCGATTTATAAAAAAGCACGATACGGAGAAGTAGATGTCTCCAAGAAAGAAAAACAACAATTTACACAGACGATAAAAGAGATTAAAAGTCATTCTTCTTAATTTATGAAAAGCCAGTACCTTTAGTTCAACAACGGTACTGGCTTTTGTTCATTTTTACTAACCTTCTATATAATAAACTACATACAACAATTAATAGTAAGCTATAATTAGAGGCTGTTTCCTATCTTAATTTTAGCAATAATAATAATAGCAAACTTTTGTGATAACTTTTCTTTGTACTTGGCTGTTTTCGCCTTAATTGTTGCTTTTTTAATAAGATCTAAACACGAATATAACTAACGATCGGGCCACCTTCTCTTCACTTCTATAAAGACCATAGCTACACATCAGTTACTTAAATTCAAACAACAAAGTTAATTAACAGAGCATTTTTATCTTTGTCGAATAAGCAACAAAGTTAATATCTTTGTCGTATATAACCTCACCTTGATGTTCCTATATAAGTACGACAGCAATCGAATAGGGCACATTTAAACAAACGTTTAATTAAATGATCAGGTCCATACTTTATCTAGTTTATCTGCATAAAAGATAATAGCCTTTTGATATTGCTTAATACCCTCATCATTCGTTAATTCAGCCAGGTTACACAATAATACTTCCATTGATTCTTTGTGATGTCCCAAATTGTGTAAAGCCATAGCATAAAAAGGATAAAATTCATTTGCATGTGGGAATTCTTTCAATCCATTTTCTAACGTTTCTTTTGCTAGCTGGTATTCACCTATCGTTCTATATGTGCTCCCTAACCCTAACAATGCTCCCCTTTTGTCTTCGCCAGCTAAACCAGTTCCTAGTGCTTTCACATAATAAGGGACCGCTTCAACTTCAAGTCCAAGTACATCATGTGACCAAGCGCATTGATATAGCACTGTTGGATTGTTAGGCTCTTCATCAACAAGCTTTAGCATTAACTCCTTTGAAGACTCTAAATGACCTTCTTCCCTCAGCTTAATTGCTTTTTGTAATGTAGACATAATTTGATCCTCCCAAGAACTATATTCAATATCTATATTTTAGCAAAAGTAAAATGTTTTACTATCTTAATTTATTATTATAATAACTTTAGAAAACGTTATAATAGGTTTAGAGAATGTCTATAAAGGAGACATATGGGATGAAATCGATAAAGTCACTTCAACTTCAAACAAAAATGGCTTTATTAATTGTTTTATTATTAATGTTTATTCTAATCATTGCCGGAACCTTATTTAATTCGATGTTGTCAGAAAGTATAGAAAGCCAAATTGGGAAACGAGCATTGGCTGTCTCTAAAACAGTTTCATCTATCCAGAAAATTTCTGATGCTTTTGAGCTTGAGAATCCTTCTATTATCATTCAACCACTTGTAGAAAAGATTAGAGTACAAACTGGTGCTGAATTCATAGTAGTAGGAAATCAGGATGGTATTCGTTACTCCCATCCAATTCAAGATCGAATTGGGAAACATATGGTAGGTGGTGATAATGATCGCGCGTTACTACTTGGAGAATCTTATGTTTCTCAAGCAGTAGGGACATTAGGTCCTTCCATCCGAGGTAAAGTCCCCATAGTTGATGAAGATGGCTCTGTTATAGGAATTGTGTCTGTAGGTTTTTTAACTGAAGACGTACAAGTCATTATCCAAGAGTATAAAACAAAAGTGATCATTTTAATTATTATCGTGCTAGCAATTGGTATTTTAGGTGCAGTTTCTATCGCTACAAATTTCAAAAACCAAATTTTTGGTTTAGAGCCAAGAGAGATCGCACAGTTATTTATAGAAAAGAATGCCATCCTCGAATCAATACATGAAGGTATTATAGCAATTAATCATGAAGGGAAAATCACATTAGCCAATCAAAAGGCGTATCAAATTTTAGCTTTATCTCCATCTGAACTAATAGTAGGAAAACAAATTCAACAAATTTTACCACATACAAAAATGCTGGAAGTACTTGAAACAAGTGAAAGTCACTATAATGATGAATTACAAATTGGAAATTATGATACGATTGTTAATAGAATACCTATTTTCACTAACAATCATATAAGCGGAGTTGTCGCAAGCTTCAGAAAAAAAACCGAAATTGACCAATTATCGAATGAGCTCTCTCAAGTTCAACAGTATACGGAAATACTTCGTGCACAAACTCATGAGTATTCAAACAAACTTTATACAATAGCAGGATTAATTCAGTTGGAATCACATCAAGAAGCACTTGATTTAATACAGTCGGAGACGTCAGGGTACCAAAATTTAGTTCACTTTTTAATGAAAGCGGTTCCTAATACTCTTATATCAGCTTTAATTCTAGGAAAGTATAATCGGGCGCATGAGTTGAAAGTAAATTTTGTAGTTCATAATGATAGTAGTTTAAAAGATATCCCTACTACCATTCAGAAAGAAAAATTAGTTACCATTTTAGGTAACCTACTTGAAAATTCCTTCGAAGCAGTTCTTGAATTACCTCCAAAAGACAGAGTCGTACAATTATTTATGACAGATATTGGACACGATATCATTTTTGAAGTTGAAGACTCAGGAAATGGCATACCAAAAAATATGGAGGAGAAAATTTTCACTAAAGGCTTTAGTACAAAAAAGAATTCAAACAGAGGTTATGGCTTACACTTAGTAGAAAAAGCCGTGGACAATTTACAAGGGTATATAACTTTGTCAAAAAGCAACTTAGGTGGGGCAAACTTTACAGTGGTTGTTCCAAAAGCCAAAGGAGAGACAAAACATGAGTGAAATCAAGGTACTTATTGTGGAGGATGATACGCGTATAGCAGAGATCAATCGACGCTTTACTGAAAAGATTTCAAATTTTATTGTATGCGGTATCGCAACAAATTCGGAAGAAGCTTATGAATTATTAGAAATATTACATCCAGATCTTGTTTTGCTAGATGTTTATTTTCCTGGAGAAGATGGAATGGACTTGCTATGGTATATTAGAAGACATTACCGAAATACAGATGTAATCATGATAACGGCCGCAAAAGAAGCAGCAAAGGTTCAGGATGCTATAAGAGGCGGAGCAATTGATTATATTATTAAACCAATTATTTTCCCAAGATTTAAAGATACATTAGAAAAATATAAAGTTTATAAGCAACAAATCGAAAATACTATTATGTTTGAACAGCAAGATGTAGATGATTTATTTCGTTCAATTAGAAAAGATGATCAACAACAATTAACACCGAAAGGAATAGATCCTTTAACACTAACCAAAGTGTTGGATGAAGTGGGCTCATATGATAAAGGAATAACTGCCGAAGAATTAGGACAAGATATCGGCGTCAGTCGTACGACAGCCCGCCGATATTTAGAATATTTAGTTTCTGTTGATAAAGTTAGGGCTGACCTTACCTATGGAACTGTTGGAAGGCCTGAACGTAGATATTTTACTATTTAGTATTAAACACAACTATATTTACACACCCTTATTTATGCCATTATAATTATTTTTCACCCGACTTTGAATAAATGGAATACATAGCGAAAGCAAAGATAAACTTAATAAAATGATTGTTATCGGGCTTTCTATAAAAGTACTATAATGTCCGTTAGAAATTGTTAATGCTTGACTGAAATATTGTTCCATCATCCCTCCTAATATAAAAGCTAAAATAAACGGCGGTGCTGGAAAAGAGTAGAGACGCATCATATAACCAAGAACACCAAATGCAATTAGTAAATATAAGTCGAATGTATTAAAACTCACCCCATAAACACCAATTAAACAAAATACAATGATCAAAGAGATTAGCATCTGTTTTGGGATGTACAAAATTTTCGCGATAAAAGGAATTAACGGTAAATTTAATACTAATAAAAAGATATTACCAATATACATACTAGCTATAACTCCCCAAAAGACATCGGGATGATCTTGTAGCATTAGTGGACCAGGCTGGACACCAACTACCATAAGTGCCCCAAGTAAAACAGCTGTTGTACCTGACCCAGGGATTCCTAACGTTAGCAATGGAACGAATGCACCACTCGTTGCTGCATTGTTAGAAGTTTCAGGAGCAGCTATCCCTTTCAAGTTCCCTTTGCCAAAGGAAGAGGGATTCTTCGCTATCCGTTTCTCAGTAATATAAGACATGAACGAAGCAATTGTAGCCCCCGCGCCAGGTAATACTCCGAGTAAAAAGCCAAGTATAGAATGTCTCGCAATTGGCCCCGAGATTTCTTTTGCCTCTTGTTTTGTTATCGTTAATTTTCCGACACTCGTTTTTTCATTTGATTTTTGATGTCGTGACAAAATTAAAGAACAAACTTCAGATAGAGCAAATAATCCTAAAGCTATAATAAGAAAGTCGATCCCTTCTATTAGATTTATACTATCAAAAGTAAAGCGCTGTGTTCCGGTTTGTTGCTCCATGCCGACCGTAGCCACCATCATACCTACTGTTGCGGAAATTAATGCCTTAATTGTTGATCCTTCTGATAAACTTGAGATGGCTGTCAATCCTAATAACATTAATGCAAAATATTCAGTTGGTCCGAAAGTAATTGCTACACGTGCCATTAATGGAGCAATTAACATTAAAGCAATAACGCCCATCGTCCCCCCTGAAAAAGAAGAAATTGCAGCAATTGCTAAGGCTTTTCCTGCTTTTCCTTGCTTTGCGAGTGGGTAACCATCAAAAGATGTTGCGACTGTTCCAGATACGCCAGGGGCATTTAATAATATTGATGATGTTGAGCCACCAAATACAGCTCCATAATACACGCCAGCCATCAATATTAAGGCAGATGCAGCTTCCATACCATAACTAAGAGGAATCATTATTGCAATGGCGCTAATAGGACCTAATCCTGGTAACATACCAATAATCGTCCCTGCTAATACACCAACAAATGCATATAGTATATTCGTCCATGAGAGTGCTACATCAAATCCATATAATAAGCTATCTAAACCTTCCATAAACATTATCTCCTCTCACTAGAATGGTAAGATTCCTTGAGGTAAGTAAATTTTGAGCAGGTAATTAAATGCAAAATAAATGACTATAGGTAAAATGATTGAGACAAGCGTATTACTTAACCATTTTTTATATCCTAATAACCGTATGAGTACTAGCAAAAATAAAAACGTATTAATAACAAATCCAATTATCTCGAGTAAAAAAATATAAATAATTATGATGATAAGAACAACAAGTAGCATGCGAATTTCCTTTGGATCAACATTCCTCTTTTCCCGCTCTTGTTCCGTCTCTTGCTTATTTTGAAGAAAAAGCAAGAAAGCAAGAATGACAAGCAAAAACCCTAGTCCTTTTGGAATGACATCAGCATCCATAATAGCGTACGGATATTCTGGAAGCCGGTAGCTTAAAAACAAATAGCAAGTAGCAATTGCAATACATATCAATGAAAGTTTACGATCCATTGTCTTGAACACATAAAACACCTACTTTTATAAGAAATGAGCAACCGAATGTTTAAATAATTTATATTAAAGGGGCTGTCCGATAAGTCGAATTTTTTCGGCTTAGAGACACCCCTCTCCACGTTAATGAAAGTTGATATATCAACATTTTTTTCTTTAACATTTAAGATTCTGACCTTTTAAAACAATCCCTTGCAACTACTAATTAGCAAGACCAATTTCTTTCATAAGCTTTTCCATCGTTTCATATTCTTTATCTAGAAATACTTTAAATTCTTTACCGCTCATAAAATTATCTTTCCAGCCAAAATTATCTCTTTGCTCCTTCCAAGCCTCAGTCTCCATCATATTTTTAATAGCTGTTTCATAATATTTTGTTGCTATAGGGTCCATATCAGGTGTTCCCATAAAGCCACGCCAAACTACAAACTCATCATCTATTCCTTGATCTTTTAATGTAGGGAATTCCGAAACAATCTCCCCTTCAAGACGCTCTGGGGCCGTTATCGCCAATACTTTGACCTTTCCTGCTTTCGCTTGTTCAGTTGCTTCAGCCAATCCAGTAGAATACACATCAACCTTATTACCAAGCAACATGCTCATTCCACTACCATCCTGTGCAGATACATATTTTAATTGCTTTATATCAACACCAGCAGCCTTTACAGCTTTTACAAACTGCAAATGATCCATGCTTCCTGGAGCAGAATCACCAACAACAGAAATTGATTGGGGATCTGCCTTTAAGGCTTTCACTAGGTCATTCATATTATTAAAAGGTGAATCTGCGTGAACAATAAAAGCTGCAAAATCAGCAATCACCCCAGCAATGGGAGTAAAATCATTATGACCTACATCTGATTGACCATTTAATGGGACAAACAAAATAGGTGGTGACGTAACGAAAATTGTATGATTATCATCCTTTTTCTTGTTTACATACGCCCACCCCACTGCACCTCCACCACCAGGTTTATTCACAACTGCCATACGTTCACTTACTAACCCTTCTTGTTCTAGAACTTTTGAAACAGTACGTGCAGTAGTATCCCATCCACCACCAGCACCACCTGGAGCAATAACTTCAATCGGTTTAGTTGGTTGCCATTCACCTGTAGACGCATCATTATTTGCATTACTACTACAAGCACCCAACAGTAATATAAATGTACAGAACATCAAAGCCCACAATCTTTTCACCACAAAATCCCCCCTTATCCTATGTTTGATAACGCTTTCAATTATAAAAGCAAGAGTATTATTTTGTGAATATTATAAAAATAACAACTTTTTGCTTTATTTAGGCAATATTGTTCATAAAGTTCATGGTATATCATGTAATAATAATTTTAATAAAGGTGCTAAAGTACAATTAAAATAAACTAATGAGGAATAAATAAGGGTTGCGTCTAAGTCGAATATTCGACTTAGACGCAACCCTATTTTTAGATCTAGATTTTTTTAGCTTACTTATGTGGATTATTTCATACTTATTCACCATAATTCATTCAGTTTACTTCTGATTTTATGTATATTCCAATATTATAAAAGCATTTTTGTATTATAGCCTTGCTCCTAACCCCATTCATGCTTTTATCCCGATTTACTATAGAGCTAGATCTTAAATTCCTTTATTTCATACGTCATATATTCCATATGATTTTCATTGAGATGTTGTTTATACACAAGCAAAATAAACCTTACATTCATATACTAGTTAAAATTTATGTATGAGGGGTGTTTGAATTGCTAAATTTGATAAAGCTCTTTGCGCTAGTCATCTATACGATTCTTGATCCAAAAACCGTATCGGTTCATATAAATACATTGGTTGGTAGCCAAATTTAATTTCATGAGTTGATTTTAGCAATAATATTAATTATAAAAACAATATAGATTAACAATACGATAAAGATGAGAGTATGCTTTTCCCAATACCACTTTTTTTGTCTGTTTGCCTTTAATTTTAGAAGCATGTCTTGCAATACCTCTTCATGACGAGATATTCTCCACCACCGCTTAATAGATATATTTATCGTCGTCCTTTTATGACCTCTTAGAGGGTGCCAACTCATCACTACCTTCGCTCGGTCATTGACTAAGTCAAATATGTACTTATCATTCACATCATCTTCCTTCTCTTCATATACGATTTGCAAATGATCTAACACTTCTTTAATGATAGCTTTTACCTCTTGCTGTGTAATCTCATAAACTGATATACTTCTTCCACCATAATAAAATCTCAAAAAAAGGATGACGAAAATGGAGAAAACAAAAATTAGATAAAAACTTATATTCTCCATAATATTGCCGAATTTTTGGAAAATAAACGGAAATAGAATGGTTACAACTACATTCATGAGAAATAAAATCTTAGAGTCCATAACGACGCCATAATTTTTCCGCGTACTAATAACCTCCAAGACTACTCCCCCAATGAGAATGAAACTTACAATGACCATCATTATAATGATCACATAAAGCTGGGACACTTCCACTTTCCTCACCTCTTACAACAGCCAAAGGAGTGTCGAATAAAACATCCCCCTCTATCATCAATAAACGTCTCTTTACACTAGGCTATCTTCACATTGATTGCTGTTTTTCATTCTTTGCTATAAGCACGTATTATTCCTATACACTTTGGGACAATTTTCTACTTTTTTTATTATGAAACACCATAAAATTTGGTTATTTATCCAATTTTAATGACAATTTCAACATAATTTGTAAAAAGAGCCTTAATTAAATGCTGCTTTCGCATAAAATGTTGCTTTTCGCTCTATGTTATAAGCACGTTTTATTCCTATACACTTCGGGGCATCTTTTCTACTTTTTTTATTATGAAACACCATAAAATTTAGTTATTCTATACAATTTTTATAACAATTTCAACATAGTTTACGAAAAGAGCCATTCAATCTAATCAATTTTTGCCCACATTTCTTGGGGATTTAATTCATAAATTCCTTTTTCCCTATACATATAATGTCCCATAATAAGCTCTCTACGTAAAGTAGCATAATCATCATGAAATTGTTTAATATGGTCATTAATCTCTCTTTCGGTGTACTTTCGTCCCTGCTCTAGCCCTTTAATAATATATTCTAAGATAATTAACTTCTTCTTTCTTTGTGCAGGTATCGTTTTTAATTTCCCATCACTCGTTACAAAGTTGTTTAGTATTGCTTGATTATTTGTATCACGACTCATACCTACTTCTCCCTTATGGTTAATAACATTTATTAGCGCTAGCGATTTATGTTCTAGATCTTTCTTATTTAAATAAAAATAAATCGTATTTTTCTCCCTTTTTTCTTTAATGAGTCCTAGATCTCTTAATTTAGTAACATGATGAGTAATCGTCGGTGGCCTTAATCCTAACTTTCCCGCTATTGCTTGACCATGTAACGGCCCTTGTGCCAACAAGACTAAAATACGAATTCTTGTCGGATCACCAAGAACTTTATGAAACTGAACAATTTTTTCTAATTGCACGATTTATCCCCCTTCCACTTCAATTAGATATACATCTAATTAGATATTAATCTAATTATAAAGCCATGTCAATTTAGAATTAATTTTTTAGCTATTCTCACCTCATCAATCTTAATTGTTAGGCGCTTTTGGAAACGATGTTGTAATTCCTAAAGGACAACAGCGCGACGTAGATACGATTACTAATTTAAAGAAGTAATTTATTAACAAATCAAATGATTATAACCACTTCACCAATATTATGATTGAAAGAAAATGACTAAAATAAGGACATATGTCCTTTCTTCTTACTTCACTTTTATATTTTAATTAATTTATAACGAATTTGAGAGGAAGGGATATCATGAAAGGTTTGCTATATTCTCTAGCAGCAGGAATTTTTATAACTTTACAAGGTGCTTTTAATGCCCGGTTAAGTGATGATCTGGGACCATGGCATACGACCTCACTCATTCATTTGATTGGATTTATCATTTCATTCGTCATTTATTTGTTTGTGAGAGATGGACAAAGAGGTGGATTTCAAAAGACACCATTCCTTTACCTTCTAGGTGGAACATTTGGGGTTATGATCGTATTCGGACAAATGACCGCAATCAACCTTATAGGTCCTACTTTTGCTGTTGCAGTACTATTAATAGCTCAGTTATTTTCAGCATTTATTATTGAGACTAAAGGTTTGTTTGAAGAGCAAAAACAGCGCATCACTTGGTCAAAATTGCTTGGAATTGCTTTAATGTTTTGTGGAGTGATTGTCTTTAAAATTTAATGAAGATTGGTGATACATGATGGACAAGGTTAATAATCCAAGTTTACTAATACAATATCTTAATTACCATCAGTTGGATTCCGTTTTTTCACAGGAAACCCAAAAGAAGATGACATTACATCGTATCGTTAAAGGAGAGACTTTATGCACAATAGGAGATACATTAAATCATATGTATTTTCTAGTAAAAGGCAAAATTAAAATATATACGATTTCTCCTGAAGGAAAGACAAGGATAGTACGCTTCAAAAAACCTATAGCAATCATTGGAGATATAGAATTTATTAAAAAAAACAAAGTGATTTATACGGTTGAAGCTGCTTCTGATGGCTATTTAATCGGGGTATCGTATGAGCAAATTAGAAATAAAGAGGAGAACCGAGTCACTTTTGTGAAATTTTTACTTGAAATAATGACCCATAAATTTTTTACTGAATCCCAAACATCTAGTTTAAATATACTTTACTCTGTCGAAGTGCGGCTTGCAAGCTATTTACTATCGATTTCATCTGATGAAGAGGGTTCATTATTTCATCAAGAAATGAGAACATCGAACTTGACTGAGCTAGCTGATTTAATTGGGACGAGCTATCGACATTTAAATCGTGTCATTCAAAAACTAGATGAAGAAGGTGTGATAGAGCGTAGAAAAGGTGCAATTTACGTAAAAAACCTTAATCTATTACGTGAACGAGCAGAAGGAAATATTTATGAATAACTAGGGAGGAATAATATGCAAGGCGTTATATTATCAATCATTACAGGTATATTGATTAGCATTCAAACCGTATTTAATGCAAGAGTTAGTGAACGTGTAGGTTCTTGGGCAACGACTACACTCGTTCTAGGATTAGGCTTCATTGCCTCATTACCCATCTTTTATTTGAATAATGATACTAGTTTATTCCAATTGGGAAATATAAACAAACTCTATCTCTTTAGCGGAGTAATTGGCGTCGGAATAGTATTTTGTATTATGAAAGGTATTCGACATATTGGGCCAGCCTATGCTGTATCTGTTGTTTTAGTATCTCAGTTTACTGTAGCGCTTCTCATTGATACCTTCGGTTGGTTTGGGTTTAATACAATTGCGATTACATGGAATAAAGTAGTCGGCATATGTATTATTCTATCAGGGATCATCCTTTTTAAACTAAAACGATGATTTTATTAAGCAGTTCAAATACAACTGTATACATGAAGGCTCATTTTAGCCTTCTAGTTACATAAATATGCTTTGAGGCAAGAAAACTAGAGGATTATGTATTTCAGGTCTGTATTTCCAACAAATGAAGCTAAAAATGATATCTTGCGATGTTTTCAAGGAGTAGCGATAAAACCAGTTTTTATCCCTTTTTTAAACCCTGCACGTTCGTAAAAAGATAATGTCTCTTCTTTTTTGGAGCCGGTAAGGAGCATCACTTTATAACAGTTTTGTTCCCATGCAATGTCCAACGCTGCCTGCAATACCTTCGTTCCATACCCTTTACGTCTATAATTACTGTGAGTAACCACATTTTCTATTAAGCCATAAGGACGTGCGCTCCTCGTCAAATTCATTATAATGTTTAGTACACATGATGCAACTAGCTGACCATTTTTATCTGCAACGATATAGTATGTATGAGGGTTACAGCAAATTTGTTTCCATAAAGGTGCTATATCGGTAGCAGATAGTTCTGGATCATCTGAATTCAAATGTGTATACAAATGTAATAATGATTGTAATTCTTCACGTTTTATTGGTCTTATGCAAACTTCATCAGCCATAAAAATCACACCTCGATAGTCATGTTATTGTAAGGCTCTTTTCGTAAAATTTTTTCTATTATCACCAAATTGGGACCATAAAAAGTGGCTTATCATTTTAATGAAGCAAATAGCCTGTTATATCTCCTTAACTGTAAACGAAGATCCTTTCGATCAATGAATAGCACTAATTTACAAAAGAGACTGGATAAGCATCCAACCTCTTTCCATTTAACATATGTAATTTATTAACCTCTACCTGATTGCTTATTATAGTTTCTTATTATCAAACCACTAGACCTTATCATGCCAAACTTTTCATAGTAAGGCTGAAGGTCCTCATCACACATCACGTCTATCATGTACATGTCATTAAGCTCTTGTAGCATTCTCGTGACTAATTCCTTTCCAACCCCTTTGTTTTTGTATGCCGGCAACACTTCTAGTAAAGGAATGTAAGCAGAAAGAATGCCATCACTTATAGCTGTAATAAATCCAACAACTTGATTATTTGTTTCATCTATCGCAATGATAACTTTATAGCTATTTGTCAACAACCTTAAATGTGTTTCTGGACTAGGCGGATTCGACCAATCTACAAAAAAACCTTCCAGCATTTCATGAGTAACTCCATCAAGTGACGATGTATATTTCAAAATTTCCAGCTCCCTATCTGTCATATTAGTAAAATATTTGTTAACAGATGGGTATTAAAAATATAATAACAACGATAAAACCTCCTGCTTAAAAAATGCATGCACATACTTTATTCTATGATGTATTCAAAAATCCTCTTTGTTACTTTTATGTTACTCTTTTCTACTAAAATACGGACCTAATTCCCCTTTTTCATGTGTAACAACATATGTCCAACTAAAATGTTCATCTACTATATAAACATCCTGTTCATCTTTAAAATCATCCGCACATATGTGAGCAGCATTTTCTATGAGTAACACCAAATTTATGTGCTGATAAAATATATAACATGTCCCTTTAGGTTCATTATTAAATACAAGGTCGGCTTCTTCTCCTTGTAAAAACGACACCTTCTTAAAGCTAAAAAGATGCCATAAAAAACCTCCGATACTGTTTAGGTATATCTTCACTTTTTCACTATCATTCAGATGATTCGCAAATGTCTTCTCCCACTTGCTACGTAAATAAGACCCTTTACCATGTATTTCTTGTACTTCAATATGCTTACTCTTAAGGTTTATTAACAATTCATTAACTTTGCGATGTAAAAACTGTTCTAAACTCATACTACCTCCAAGCTGTTAAATAACCCAGTTTCCATCAAGGAAAATCGGCTCAACTAGTCCTTCAGCAGTTTCACCGTCTATATGAAGTTTATCAGATCCAATCATAAAGTCTACATGTGTGATACTGTCGTTAAACCCGATTTGTAGTAACTCTTCTTTACTCATTTGTTTTCCGTTTTTAATACAAATAGGCAATGCATTACCTAATGCAAGGTGACAAGATGCATTTTCATCATACAAAGTGTTATAGAAAACTAGATTCGAATTAGATATTGGTGAACGATGTGGTACTAACGCTACTTCCCCAAGGTATGAAGCACCTTCATCTGTTTCTAAAAGACCTTTCAATGCCTCAAAGCCTTCCTCTGCAGCAAAATCTACAACCTTCCCATCTTTGAATGTCAGACTAAAATTATTAATAATTGTACCATTATAATGAAGAGGCTTCGTACTCGACACCTTCCCATTCACGCCCGTTTTCACAGGAATAGTAAATACTTCTTCCGTAGGTAAATTAGGAACAAAATTTGTTCCTTTGTCGTTTGTGAATTTTGCACATAACCATTGATGTGCATCTGGTAATTCAATCGTTAAATTGGTACCAGGCCCGCTGTAATGTAATTTTTTGTATTTTTTCTTATTTAAATAATTCGCACGTTCATTTAAGGAGCTAATATGATCCTTCCACATTTCAACTGGTTCTTCATTATTAATACGTGTAACTGCAAAAATTTGATCCCAAAGCTGTTCAACAGCTTCTTCTTTATTTAAGTTCGGAAATATCATCTGCGCCCATTCAGGTGTAGGCACTGATACAATTGCCCAGCTTATTCTTCCCCCACCTATATAACCTTGAAACTCTTTCATAGCTGTTCTTGCAGCCTTTGTTGCCACCGCTACACGATTTGGATCAATATCCTTCAAAAGTTCTGGGTTTTGAGCATAAACGTTTAAATACGCTACATTATCCTCAGCCATATCTAATAAGCCCTTCACTTTCCATTGTGGAAAACTCTTTAACCCTTCTTCAGGTGCTAGTTCATATTTAAGTAGATCTAGTTGGCTATCTATGTATTCGACTAATACATCCTTTGCTCCAGCTTTATAAGCTTGCTTCACCACTTTATGAACGAAATCTGTTGCCTCTATAGGTGTGTTAATATAAACAGTTTGACCCTTTTGAACATTTAAACCGACTTGTACTACAGTCTCAGCGTATTTTTCTAATTTCATATCAAAATTTATCAAAGTCATTACCTCCTAAAAAATCCCCATATATCCATGTCATAAGTTTAATGAAACCACTATTTATTATCGCATAATAGTTAAATTCCACTTAACAATAAATTTGAACAACTCAATCATATAACTGTTTTCAGTATTAAAAATGTTCTACCTATTATATACAATAACCTAATCTTCTTCCAATAGAAACCAAGTTCTTGACGAACACTACTGTAACATTTATAATTACAGTAATTATTATTATTAAATTGTTTTCGTACAAGAAAAACTTCACATAAAATAAAAGCTGATGAAATCGTAAAATACTACTTTGATCTGCGCAACTTTAGCAACTGTAACTAAGTTAAAGAGCATTAATTACAAAGGAGGGAATTAATATGAAGCCTTTACTTATCGGTGATTGGGTGAAAGGTACAAGTCGGAATGATGAACTATTTCATGGTTTTATTGAATCCTTAGAAGGACAAACTGGAATCGTTCGTATTGTTCAGAGTGATAATCATGAACTTGAAGGACAATCCATTAAAATGCCAATAACTACTATTTCAATTATTCAACACTCAGACTTACAACAAGAGGGTTATCTGTTAAACTTAATTGACATCGCACTTATTGAACGTGATGAGGAAACTTTCATGAAGCTAACAAAAAAACTAAATGCTATTCGCACCAATAACAAAGAACTAGTTCGCGTAAAGAATGCTACAACAGCTGTAAGCGATAGAGAACTTAACCGTCAATAACCTTGTTCATACAATAAGGTGAAATTGCCTTTTTGACATGTAGTTAAGGGAGGGAGAAAAACAAAAATGAACAGTGAATTTTCACTTGCCGTGCATAGCCTCACATATCTTGCGTTATTACCTGGCAAAATGGCTACTAGTGACTATTTAGCCGAGAGCGCTTCAGTTCATCCAGTGAGAATACGTAAGATGCTCAGTTTACTCAAAAAAAATGGCTATATTAAATCAAAAGAGGGTGCAGGTGGAGGCTTTATACTTGCTTGTGAACCTAGTGAAGTAACATTAAAAGAAATTTATTCTATAACTTCTGAAGGAACTCTGCAGCCAAAATGCTCCCAAGCAAATGAACAATGTATTATTGGTGCAAACATGAAGCATGTGCTTTTTTCCATCTTCCAAGACGCTGAAGAGCATTTAGGTAATTTCTTAGGGCAATTTACAATTGCTGATATATTAGTTCAAATTAAAGAAAAAGATGCACAAAATATATAAGCAAATGACTTGGTTTCGACCAAGGATTTGGTCTAAATGTAACAGAAACAATTACAGTTAAGGAGGAATCATATGAATATGAACGTTGTGTCTTATACAACTAATAATGAACAAATTTTTCAAGATCAAAATAAATTACAAGCATACGGACAAAACCATCATGTCGAACATGGAACGGTAATATATAGTCCTCAAGCACCTATCAATTCTGTGTTAGTTTTAGTAAAAGGAAGGATCCTTTTAACAGATGCTGAAAAAGGTACTGAGAAAATAGTTCATGAAGGCGAATTTTTTGGTGACCGATCAATTTTTTCTTCAAAGCATATAAGTGCCAAAGCTTTGTCTAATGCTGAATACTTTCAAATTGATGCTTATAATTATGCTCAATTAATGGGAAATAATCCTAAGCTTGCTTTAAATATTGTTGAAGAGTTGTCTAATCAATATTTAGACAAACAAATTTCACAGCCTACAAATTTGTTACAAAAATTGAAAACATCAATACAATCATACAGATCGAAAAAACAAGTGGATATGCGTTACGAAGAATGTTTATAAATATTAAATAGTTTTTATTGACTTTTCTAACTGTAACATCTAGAATTACAGTATAATATTAATTGTCACCAATGATTAAACTATTTTGACAGTTAATTGTAACAAAAAAAATTACATTAAATATAGGTTAGGAGAATTTAACTCATGACAACTACAAAAAAAGATATGTCTGCATCAGAAGTGATGAAAGCACGCACATCAGTACGTAAATATGAAAAGGGACATGTAATGCCTAAGGAAGACCTAGAAGAAATTCTTAACTTAACAGTAACAGCACCATCTTCATGGAACTTACAACATTGGAAATTTATCGTTATTGACAAAGAAGAAGATAAACAACGCCTACTTCCAATCGCTTATAATCAAGAACAAGTTGTTGACAGCAGTGTAACGGTTGCAATTTTAGGTGATTTACAAGCGAATGAAAATGCAGAAATCGTCTATGGCGAAGCAGTTAAAAAAGGCTTTATGCCTGAAGAAGCTAAAAATACATTAATCGCTCAAATTAACGGTGCATATGCTAGCATTCCGAACGCAGCACGTGATGAAGCAATTCGTAATGGATCATTAGCTGCGATGCAATTAATGTTAGCTGCTAAGTCACTTGGATATGACACTGTTCCAATGGGTGGTTACGATTCAGTAAAATTTGTTGAAGAATTTAATGTTCCTGAGCGCTACATTCCTGTGATGCTTATTTCTATAGGTAAAGCAGCTGCACCAGCTCATCCGACACCTCGCTTCCCTTTAAAAGATGTTATTCTTTAATTAACTTAAAAACAACGCCTGGATAACCGAGGGCACTGAAAAAGTCCAATATTTAATAAAGGCAGTTGAAATTCAATCAAATGAACTTTCAACTGCCTCTTTAC